>DAOVYS010000147.1 GCA_030635485.1 Pseudomonadota bacterium
CGGGTTCATAGGTGATATAGAAATGCGAGCACTTGTAGCAATTAGGTCTGACGGTTTGCGACTTGGTCTTATTCATGTGTCCGCATCCGATCTGTAAATATTCGGCAGCACTCCATCTGCACGCGTCCAACGGAAGTGCCCTTGGGGTGCAGGGGTGCACTGCCAACCATTTACATTCCGTGGCTTTTTAAAGTTTTTCGCACGTACCCGAATATTTACTCCGATCTATCCAGCCGCAAAACGCTCCGCCGACTCCTTCAACCCTCTCAGCAGGACATGCCGGCCTAGCCTAACCACTTTGCACGGAAGACTGTTTACAAAAAGGGAATTGTCGCAAAGACCGCCTGAAAGGTAGATCTTTGAGGGTGAGTTCACGAAACGAAAGGCATTAATCGCGATTCCCTTCACAAATTTGGCAACCGCCTCTGATCCTGATACGCCGTTGATTATCGCATCAAATATGTGACTCATACCGAGCACGCCGCAGGTAACGGAAAAGGTCTGTTCCGGAACCGCAAGCTCGTTGTAATCGAGCTCATAATAACGTTCCAGCAACTCGATCGTAAACCCCATGGATGCCCCGCATTCGGCATTCCAGCCCATATCCTTCAGACTGCCGTTCTCATACTGGACATATTTAATGTCACGGCTGCCGCAGTCAAGCAGAACATAGTCAGGCTCTTTAATAAGCGCCTCTCCTCCCCTGGCCAGGGCTATGAGTTCATTGACATAGGCATCTGCAAACCGTTTGCCGTTATGTCCCGTGGAAAAAGACACATGGATGTCGGACGGCAGATCTTTTGTGGCCATTATTGTGGGACTGGCCACTGCTTCCGAGAGATCTAAAAATTTGCAGTATGAGGTGCCGAAATCTCCCAGAATCATGTAATGGCTCCCGTCAACTCCAGAAACGCCTGGACCTTGGCCTTGGCGCTGCTCGTTGTGTTGACATCCACATCAAGAAAAAGCGCTTTAGGATGTCTGCCTGCAAGGAGTTTGGCCAACGCGGTCTTTGCGCAAAACGTCTGCGCAAAAAAGACAGTCGGTATATCAGGATTGAAATATGCCTCAAGTTCCGCATCAGCCGGAATTTTATTCTCCATACACCGGGTCCATCCGTAGACATGGGTAGTATCCGGAAAAAATGAAAGAATGGAGAAATCCCGTGGCGGCACACCCCAGAAACCGGCCGTGGGCTTACACGGATCAGGAGAAGATGATGGCGGGTCCGCAGATTTTACACCCTCTGTAATGACAACCATTTTTTCGGTCAGATCCATCCTGGCCCGGCAAAAAGGCGCTCCCACGGCTGCACGGTCATCATTCCTGGTGCACATAACCGGGAGTGCAAACGTATCGTCCAATACAGCCGCCACATGAAAAGCACTGTTACACTTGCCCGGACCGGTATCCACAATTATGGCATCAAGATCCAGGTGAAGCGCATTCAAAACCACTGTTCTTAAGACCGCGCAGTAGACCCTGGGCAGATACGGAGCCGTATATTCCATGTCGGTCCTGACAAGAAGTGCATCAAGATCATGGATCACCACCTGCCTCTCATTGAGATAGCGTATGACATCCACCGGCGGCATACCCACTATCCCCACATTTTCAAACGGTTTCAGACGATTAAGTTCTAAAACGGAACATGCGGGAGGAATTATATTTTTTTTCTTCATAACCTTCTCAGGTCCCGGCGTCGAATCCAAAAAAGGCCCAGGACACAACAAAAAAAATGAATACCCCATGAGGCAAACACAGGATCAAGGTATTCCGCCCTGGCTAGAGACTGAGCCGTACTCCAGACGCCCCATGCCGCAAAAGCGAACCCGCAACTCACGGAAATTGCAAGGACCAGACCCGTTCCTCTCCTCTGATGCACCATAAAAAGTACGGGGATACCCAGCAAAATGAGCGGTATTCCGAGAAAGATGTGGGAAAGCCGCTGATGGAATTTCCATCTCGCCTCACTAAAGCTCTGATCTTTTTCAGAACGTGCCTCGCTAAAGAGTGTTGAGAGGGATTTCTCATCCATATGATGAACGGAAACAAAAAAATCCAAAGGCGTCTCTTTCAAATCAAAGCCGGTTTGATCAAATATCTCAATATGATAACTTCCGTCCTTTTGCCTACGTTTAAATTGACCGTTCTTAAAGGACCACTTCCCTTCCCCCCATGCGGCTGTCTCCGCCGTAAGCACAAAGGCGGGATGATACTCATCGTCCCAAGCCATATATGAAAACCCGGTAAAATTATTTTTCTTTGGATCAGGTCTGCCAAAAGAATATATTCCGCTTTCCCCCTTAAAAAAGACCCTTTTATTTCTTTGAATCCCCTTGGGAATATTGGACCGGACATCCTGGTACCATATCTTGTTGGTCACGGAAACGCTGACCGGCACCAGCCATTGCCCGGAAATCAAAACAAATATTGTAAAAAGCAATGCGCCGGCCACTACAGGCGCAACAATACGTCTGAAGCTGCTTCCTCCCGCCCTTAAGGCCATAAACTCAAAATTACGGTTCAAAAGGCCAAGTGTGATGATGCCTGCAAGTAGAATACAGACAGGCGTCAGCTGTTCAAAAATTAACGGAATCTTGAAAGCAAGATATTTTAACACAAAAACCACGGGTTTGTGGGCATCGAGAAAATCGTCGACACGTTCAAAAAAATCTACCAGAAGATATATGACGAGCAATGAACTCAAAACAAGCATCAAATTCTTTGAGAAAAGGCCGAGCAGATATCGATCTAAAAGCTTCAAGAATATACTCCCAATTCATCTTTTCAAAAAATCAAAGAATCCACCTGTGGTCTCTTTCGCAGCCTTACGGATAAGATATATTGTAATCATACCAAACAGAATATTCGGCATCCACATGATAATACTCACAGGCAAGGTCCCGCTCTCGCTTATGGATTTTGCCGCAGTGATCAAGATATAATAAAAAACAAAAAGAGCCAATCCTGCCGGGAGTCCCAAAGAACGGCCTCCGGGCCTGGACTGAAGAGCAAGCGGCAGACCCAGAAGACTCAGAATCAGACAGCCTGCGGATAAGACCAGCCTCTTATGGTACTCAATCAACATTGCAGCCCCTTTTGGGGTACTACGGCCGTAATGATCTGCCCGTTCAAGCAGTTCTTCCTGGGACATCTCGCCCTTTCCCACGTATGATGCCCGGTCATCCCCTATGAACTTGGGATTCTCCATGGGCAATTCAAGTGTGTATCTTTTAAACTCGATAGTCTGGGCGGTTTCGCCAATAGAGCGATGAACCGTGCCGTCCAGAAGAGTCAACGTGAGACGCATGTCATCCACGTACGCATCAAGGTTCCCGCTCCTTGCAACTACATTCAATGTGGTGTCTTTGTACCTCATATCCGAGACATACACCCCGTGCCATTGGTTATCAACCGAATCTATCCTGTCAACATAGATAACCAGATTTTTAATTCCTTCACTGAAATGGTGCTCGGTAAGACCCTTGTCAATCTTTTCCTTTGCCAGCTGAAACAGAAGCCTCTTCATGTAAACATTGCCTTTTGGGATCAAACTGATGGAACAGAGGCCGGTCAAAAAGGCTATGCACAGAGCAAAGACGACAACCGGAGGAAGCAGCCGGTAAAATCCAATACCGCAGGCCTTGATTGCCATAATTTCGTTGTCCGCGGAAAGCCTTGCAAAACAGATGATAACGCCTATCATGCCGGCCATTGGGAGTGAAAAGAGAAGAAGATTCGGCATAATATAGACGCATATACGCAAAAAATCGGAAAAACCGACACCGAAACTAAAAATCGTGTCCAGAAAAGGCATGAGCTTGCCCAGAAAGAGTATGCCATTCAATATCAAAAAACTTGAAAAGAAGGGGGCAAGAATCTCGGTAGAGAGATAGGTGTACAGCAGTATGGGCATTGGTTAGTTGGTTAGTTGGTTAGTTGGTTAGTTGGTTGGTTAGTTGGTTGGTTGGTTACGGATTGCAACCTGTAAAAATACCACATATCCCACCTTGTATCACCCATTTTTCTCTGATCACCCCCGCGCAAACACTCACATTGAGTTTATTCCATGATCCTGCTATAATCCCGAACTAAAAAGTCGTCATCCATTCCCTTCACGGCAATTTCAAATCAGGTTTTCATCATGCAGGCATGCGTAACTCTCTATCAGGTTGAAACAGATATCCCGAGTCTCCACGACAATAGAGGTGATCTGGACCGACTGAGAAAGGCTTTGGCCATGAAACTTTCCGGCCGAACACCCGTTGTTCCGTTTCAACAACTGGCCCATGTTGCCGAAAAATTTCGTGAATCAGGCTTTAAGGGAACAGCGGTAATCAACCATCTCCCGCACGGACCGGAACTAATTGATTTTTTTCCAACACATCCAAACGTGTTGCCTGGGATGGCCCTTGATCTTGGCACGACCCATCTTGAAGCCTCCTTAATTGATCTTATCACCGGCAAGGTGCTGGCCACCGCCAATCGGCCGAATTCTCAGCTGGTCCACGGAGCAGACATTCTGGAACGAATCCATTTCGCAACAAAAAATGACGGTCTCGATGTCCTGCACCAGGCTGTGATCCAAAGCATAAATGATCTTACCGCGCAACTCGGCAAAACAGCCTCTGTTTCTCCGGCAAAAATCCGTGCGCTAAGCGTATCCGGCAACACCACAATGATTCACCTGTTTCTGAAACTCAACCCATACCACATCTGCCGTGAACCATATATCCCCATGGCAAATGCGCCTGACCCATGTCCTGCTTATGAACTCGGCCTGGACATCCATCCGGCCGCCCGCGTCTGGATCCTGCCAAATGTCGGCAGTTATTTCGGTGGCGACCTTATTTCAGGCATCCTTGCATGTGATCTTGACCGGAAAGAAGAGATCTGCATGCTCATCGACGTGGGAACAAACGCCGAGGTTGTAATGGGCAACTCCGAATGGCTCATTGCCTGCGCCGGCGCAGCCGGGCCGGCACTGGAAGGCGGAGTTGCGCAAATGGGTATGCGCGCAGGCAAAGGCGCCATCGAACACATTAAAATAGACCCTGAAACCGGATCAATCAAATACACTACAATTGACAACACCCCTCCCATGGGTATCTGCGGTTCCGGCATCATCGACCTTGTTGCAGGTCTATATTTGAGCAGAATGATTGATATCAGGGGAAAATTCAGGCCTAACAGAATGGGCGACCGTCTTATCCGGGACAAAGAAAGCCCGGCGTTTGTAGTGGCTCCTGCCGAAGAAACCGTGAACAACACACCTGTAATAATCAGCCAGATTGATCTTGATGCCCTTATACGATCCAAGGCGGCCATGTACTCGATCCTGACCACGCTCATCAACCAGGTGAGCATGAAATTCGAAGACCTTGAAAACATCTTTGTGGCCGGCGCCTTCGGACGTCACATAGACCCGCGACAGGCCGTTGTGCTGGGCATGCTGCCCGATTTGCCGTTACAGACTTATGTGCCTATAGGAAACAGCTCCCTAAAAGGAGCTCGAAAAATCCTCCTTGACGCCTCCACCTGGGATCGCTGCCATAAAATTGCAAAAAAAATCACCTACATAGAGTTGAACGTAAACCAGGAGTTCATGATCCGCTTTTCAGGTTCACGATTCATCCCTCATACGGATCACACCTTATTCCCCTCTGTACCGTTTTTCAGCGAGGATTGAACGCTTACGTTTGTTCTAATCTAAAGCCGTCACATTGACTTGCAACTCGTTAACCGGATATGGTAAAGTCACACTCATTAACTCTTTCGCAAAAGTCAACTTGATATCAACTAATCAAATATTTCACAAAACCCTTTAAGGACCGATCTTGAAAAAAACAAAAGGCGCCAATGACATCAAAAGGCGCAACTTATCCAAAAAAACCGCAAAGGAACGGTTATACAAATTCCTGGACATCTTTGAAAAAGAGGATGATGTTCTGATAGTCATCAATGCGGACCCGGACGCCCTGGCAAGCGCCATGGCTGTCAAAAAGCTACTGCGCTACAAGGTCAAAACCGTGACCATAGGCTATCCCAACGAGATCAGACGATTGAGCAACGTGGCAATGGTCGATCTTTTAAAAATTACAGCCGAACGACTCCATACGATCAAGCTCAATAACTACAACAAAAAAATCATCCTTGATTCCCAGCCCAACCATCTCCCCTGTTTTGAGAATATCCAGTTCGATGCCGTAATTGATCACCATCCCATTACAACCGACTGGGAGGCCTCTTATATCGACATCAGGCCGGATTACGGAGCAACAGCCTCCATGCTGGTCGAATACCTGCGTGCAGCCGGGATAAAACCGTCCGTAGCATTGGCCACCGCCCTTTTTTACGCCATTAAGGTAGATACTGGAAATTTTGAAATAAAGGCCAACCTGGCTGATGCGATCTCTTTCAGGTATCTCTTCAATATCGCAAACCAGAACCTGGTCCGCAAAATAGAACTTTCCAGATTACGGCGGTCGGAACTAAATTACTTCCGCACCGCACTCACTGAAATGAAGGTGAGCAAACAGCGGCTATACGCTCATATCGGCAGAGTCAGAAGCCCGGATATCCTGGTGCTCATCGCCGACTTTTTAAACCAGGTTCACAATCTTGCCTGGGTCTTTGTATCAGGTATTCATTCCGAAAAACTGGTAGTGA
>DAOVYS010000155.1 GCA_030635485.1 Pseudomonadota bacterium
GTACCTGAAAAATTACTACTCCTTGTATATCGAACTTTTTACTTAGCCATCTAATTCGGTACGATGGACTTTTTACGAGTCCATCAAGGTTTAACTGTAAGCGATCACAGGTTTTAAGGGGATAACCGTTGTTTGGTTGTCTTGCCCCTGTGATCAATTACCCGTCACTTTAACGGTTATTCTGATTTCCTGGCCGTTTTTCAGGGACATTGTAATCAGGCCGTCCGCAGGGTATTCGACGTTTTGAACTGATTTCCACCAGGCCGGGGAACTGGATCCCAGCGCCTTTCTTATACTGTTTCTTATCTGTTCCGTGGAGACTTCGCGGATCTTCGGTTCCGGTCTGTCAGTCCCATAAAATGATTCTAAAACAGTTTCAGGAATCTCAATGCCAGCCAGCATCATGCCATCGGCAATTTTTTTTGAGTTGAACGGCTTAATAACATATGCGTCACACAATTCACGAAATGAAGAACTAACGACTTTTGGGTCATCATCTGCTGTGAACATTACCACTTTCACACCATACCCGACCTGAATATTGTGCGATGTCTCCCAGTCCCGCATCTGTTTCAGGGTCTGGATGCCGTTCAACTCAGGCATATGGATATCCATGGTGATAACGTCATAAGGTCTCCCGCTTTCATGGGCCTGTACAAACTTGTCAATAGCCTCCGACCCGCTTGCCGCCATATCACATTCCCCATACTGGGAGAGAATTGTTTCCGCCTTGACCCTGCTGGTAATTTCATCATCCACTATCAAAATTTTCATCATGCCCCCCGGTAATAATTCCTACATCTCCTCCACCATCTTTTCCAAATCCGTGATCAGAACTATGTCCTCATTTCCCAGAATCGTATAGCCGGATACCCCGGGGACGTGCTCAAGATAGATGAAGTCATTGCCGAACGCCTTTACAACGATCTGTTGATGGCTGAATATCTGGTCCACAATAAGGGCGACCTTGTGCTTTTCACAAATAATAATGACAAAGCAGGAGTTGTCTTTTATCTCCTTTTTAGCCATTCCGAAATAGTAGTTATTCACGTCAACCAGCCTGAAAATAGAACCGTTATAAGATATACCGCCTTCATCATGCATCAAATTGACGATATTGTCCTCAGGATATACCGTGGTCGTCACATCTTCGGACGGCACTGCAAAAAGCTGCTCGTCTGACCTGAAGATAAGTGCATCCTTGGTGACAAGCGTCCGGGTGAGAGGGATCTTCATCTGAACCGTGGTACCCTTACCAACAACGGAATCAACATCGATTGTCCCATTGGTTCTTTCAAGAGTCGACATAACGACATCCATCCCGACCCCGCGTCCGGAGACATCGCTTATTTTCTCGGCTGTACTGAATCCAGGTTTAAAGATCAGGTTGACAAGTTCCCGGTCGTTTAGACTCTCCAATTCCTCCTCAGACATGAATCCTTTTTTTATGGCCGTTTTTTTCATGGTCTGAGGATCGATTCCATTGCCGTTGTCTTTTATGGTGAAAAACACATTATACTCGTCAGCCGACGCAGTGAGCTCAAGAGCACCCTGTTCCGGTTTCCCCTTGGCCGCCCTCTCTTCAGGGGATTCGATGCCGTGGTCAACCGAGTTGCGCAGGATATGGACAAGTGGATTTTCAACGGCCTCAAGAAGATCCTTGTCAACTACCGTCTTTTCACCGGCTATCTTGAAATTTATCTTCTTGCCGAGTGACCCTGCCAGCTGACGGATCACCTTTGGAAAACGCCTGAACAGCTGATCAAGGGGGACCCTTCTCACACTCATCACATCCTCCTGCAGCCTGACCAGCTTGTCGTCAAGCGATGTGATAGTGCTGGTCAGCCTGGCAACGATGGCAGGATCCACTTGTGTCTCTTCAAGCTGTTTTTTCAAAAAACCAAAGGAGTCGACATTGATGTAAAGCTCACCCACCGTGCTCACAAAGCTGTCCAGTCTGGACTGGTCTATCCGGATCGTCTTGGTCTTTTTCTCTTTCTGTTCTATGACGTGCTTTTCAAGGACCCGGCCGGCCTGAATACTTAAAGCCTTTTCCAGATCCTCTTGCTTCAACACGTTGTCTTTCACAAGAATCTCTCCAAGCCGATTCTGCTTTCCAAGTGCTTCGGAAAGCTCATCACTTGAAACCATTTTCTGTTCAACCAGAATAGAACCGAGTTTAAGATCCTCCTCTCCCTCCCCGCCGCGGACCTCAAAAAGCGAAATCACATCATTTGCCGCCTTACGGCAATTCATGACGAATTCATCATTTGCGGTCAGCAGTTCGTCATCAAAAAACCCGCTCAGATCGGCAAGTTCATCAACAACAGCTTGTGCCTCCATGTTGTCTTTAAAGGCATCTCTGATTATTTTAAGTGACTTGACATAGTTTATCAGCTTATCTCCGGGCACGGCCCGCCTTTCCGAAATAATTGAGACCGCCTCTCCAAGATTCCTTACATGTTCGGTATAATCCGTACTGTTTAAAAAATATGAATGTTCAGAAGAATATGCGGTAAATGTCTCGGACTCTTCCTGGCTCTTTAAAAGCCTCCTGATGTCTTGATTGAACTTTTCCACCTGATTCAGCACATTATGGATCAGCTGGTTTTCATAAATATTTACACCCTTTTTCTCTGCCTCTCCCAACAGGTTTTCAAGGTCAATAACACTTTTTTCACTGCCGCTGAACTCCTCTGGTTTGTATTTCTCTATCCTTTGTTCCAGAAACTCCTCTTCCTCGGGCCTCAGTACAACGTCATGAGGGTCGTCCATGACGCGATCCAGCATCTTTTGGAGATACTCAACCCCGATCAGCAATGCATCGATAACATCCTTGTCAACAGTGACCTTGGAATTTCTGATCAGGTCGAGAAGGTCTTCCATGCGATGGGAAAACTTGTTGATATTGGTGAGGCCGAAAAAACCGGAGTTCCCCTTCATGCTGTGGACCGGCCTGAAGATCTTATTGATTATATCAAGATCAGACGGGTCGGTCTCAAGCTGAATAAAGGCAGCCTCAATATCTTCAAGCGACTCATTGGTCTCATCAATGAATCCCTGTAATGCCTTAAGATCCTGTTCGTATTCCATATCAGGCACCGTCCTTCATCTCTGCCGCCTGCGCAAGCAGGCTGTTCACCCTCTCGATTTTGGCTGCAGCCCTATCGACCGCGGAAACGATCTCATCCTGAGCAACGGGCTTGAAAAAAAAATCAAAAGCGCCGTACCTGAATGCGTTGAGAATGTTATTGATGGTGGTATAACCGGTAATCATAATCACAGGGATCATACCGTTATGGTTTTTTATCTTTCTGAGCAGATCCAGACCATTCATCTTCGGCATCCGGATATCGCTTATCACGATGTCAAATTGTTCATCTTCGATCATCTGATACGCTTCAACCGGATTGCGCACCGTGGTAATTTTATAAGACGTGTCTTTAAATGCCGCGGCAATGGTTTTAAGAATGACAATCTGGTCATCCACAACAAGAATTCTATAATTCTTTTCCTTCATGGTATCATGCCTCACTCGTAAATTCGCCTCCCTGATTCAAGACTGGGCCACCTTTTCAGCCGACTGTACCAGCATGGGGATATCAAGAATAAGGGCCACTGTTCCATCGCCCAGGATAGTAGCGCCGGAAATCCCTTCCACGTCCGTGTAAAGTCCCCCAAGGCTCTTGATCACGGTCTGGTGCTGGCCCACGACCTGGTCCACCCCCAGACCCATCTTTGCCCCATTTTTTGCTTCAACGATTACAACCCTCTCCAGGGAAGGCGGCTCCACATCTATTTCAAACAATTCACGTAACCGCAGGTATGGGACAATCTTGCCCCTCAGATCCATTATTTCCAGTTTAGCGGCTCTGGCAGCCTCATCCTGGTCCAGCTCCACGCATTCCTCAACCGCCGGAACAGGGATGACAAAAAGTTCCTCGCCTATCCTTACCAGCAGGCCGTCGATAATGGCGAGAGTCAGCGGGAGTTTCAGGCTGATCCTGGTCCATGCGCCTTTTTTGCTCTCTATTGCAATCGTGCCGCGAAGGGTCTCAATGCCCCGTTTGACCACATCCATTCCAACCCCCCGGCCGGAAACGTCGGTAACCTTTTCAGCTGTTGAAAAGCCTGGGGCAAAGATAAGTTCCAATATCTCATTTTCAGCAAGTCTTGCGTCAGCCGTGATCAGGCCCCTTTCCACTGCCTTGGCCCGGATTACATCAGGATCAAGACCGGCCCCATCGTCCTCGATCGTGATAACGACCTCTGCCCCCTTGTGTACGGCGGCAAGCCGGATTGTCCCGGCCTGCGGCTTGCCTGAAGCCTCCCGTACGTCCGGCATCTCAATCCCGTGATCAATACTGTTTCTTAAGAGGTGAAGCATAGGATCGCCCAACCGTTCGATCACTGTCTTGTCAAGCTCGGTCTCCCCTCCCTCTGTCACCAGTTGGATTTCCTTGCCGAGTTCACTGGAAAGATCCCGAAATAACCTGTTGAACCTGGCAAACGTGGCGCCGATTGGAAGCAGACGGATATTCATTGTATTATCACGCAATTCCGCTGAAAGATGCTCTACGGCCTCTGATATGGATTGAAGTTCCGAGTCCTTGATAAAAGCCGCCTTACGCGAAAGCCTGGCCTGGACTGTTACGAGTTCGCCAACCAGATTCACCAAGCTGTCAAGTCTCTCGGAAGGCACCTTTATGCTTAACCCCCGGGCCTCCTCTTTCCGGACTTTCTGCTGTTTCCTGACATGCTGTTGTTCCGCAAGGGCGGATTTCATGGCATCCGGGGAAACAGCCTTTTCCTCAACAAGGATCTCGCCAACCCGCTTTTGGGAATCAAGGGCATTTTTAATCTCTTCAGCAGATACCTCTCCCCGCTCAACCAATATCTCGCCGAATTTTTTATAACCATCCTCATCCATCGGCAGATTCTCGTGGTCAATAATGTCAATGGCGAGATCAGAACGGTCTTCTAAAAAAATGAACACATCCTTTATTGCGTTCATCCCCTTATGTGTGGTCAAGATCATGTCCCAGAAAAAACAGCAGGACTCAGTATCCAGCTCCTTCAAAAAAGGTATGGTGTCAGTCCTGGCCACAACGCTGCAGTCACCGAGGGTCCGGAGTTCGTCGATTATGGGTATGGGATCAAGGCCGTCATGCCAGATAGACGGGGCCGGCTTAAAGTGAATCCGATACGTGACAAGCAAACCTTCTTCCTCTTGTTCGGGAACCTCGGCTTTGAGAGGCTTTGTCAGACCGGCCGGCTCAGGCCTCTGAAGCAGTCCTTTCAGCGAATCAGATATCTCTTTTACCTTGTCAAAATCCGCATCACTGTCAAAAATCAGGGATTTGATCACATCACGGGCTAAAAGAGTGATGTCAACCAGCTCTTTTGTGACACTGATCTCGTTTTTCCGCACCGCGTCAAGCACGGTCTCGGCATCATGTGTAAAACCTGACACATCATCCAATCCCGCCATTGCCGAGGATCCCTTGATCGTATGCATGGCCCTGAAAATCTGGTTCACCAGATTCATATCATTCGGATTATTTTCAAGTTCAAGCAGGGAGGTCTCCAGATCGGCCAGAAGTTCATATGCTTCTTCTTTGAATGCTTCCAGGAAATCATCCATCATAATATCTTCATCCCTTGTAACTATTCAGCAGCGTGTAAAAAAATTCTGATTACCACTGAAACTCAGCCGGTCTTTCAGCAGGCACTGTAATCCATTGATAATTCTAGAAAATTCTGCTTGCCCAAAAGTCATTCCCGCGAAGGCGGGAATCTAGGCGGCCTAGCCAACTACACTGGATTCCCGCCTTCGCGGGAATGACGTGCAAAAAAGGCTGAAGATTGGTGGTAATCACAAAAAAAAATTGGTCAACTGTACGATATCATTTCATAGAATAGAAATATACCGGTTTTAAAAAAAAACGATTTTTTGGGGAGGGAGGATAGGAGAGAAAAAGTGAAGATTTATTGGTGTGGTAATATGCGATAAAACAATTAGGTTCCGGGTTCAAGGTTTATTTGAGTGGAACGTGGAACCTTGAACCGTAATCAACGAATCTTATTGGGATCTTAATCTTAACACAAAAACAATTGTCGGAGAACACTAACGTTTCCTATATATTGAAGGTGCAACCATAGACACCGGGAGGTTCATGGAGTGAAGCGATTCCGAGTGTCCTATAAACAGATGGCCGCCCGGGTTCAGACATCGGCAGATATTGCTCAAGACCTTCTCCTGGATAACCAAGTCGAAATAGATAAGGACGTTTCTTAAAAAGACTATATCCATCTTTTGGGCAATACGGAAATCAGAATCCATGAAATTAAGCCTCTTAAAGGTGATCAATGACCGGATCTCCGGTCTAAAGCGTACCTTACCCCCTGATTCGTCCCTGCTCCGCATCAGATATCTCCTCTTCATCTGAAAGGGAATAGGCTCTGCCTTGGTCTCATCATAAATTCCCTCTATTCCGAGTTTGAGCACCTTTGTCGAGATGTCGGTCGCAA
>DAOVYS010000177.1 GCA_030635485.1 Pseudomonadota bacterium
TGCTCATCATCGCCAATCAAGAAACGAATTAAAATATTTGTATCTACTCCTTTCATTTAAATTTATCCTTCATTCTGTTTCTAATCGCATCATCCATAGCTTCAAGAGTCACAGCTTTTCTACCGGGTCTATGTAATTTGCAGAAAATGTCGTCTACTTTTTTGGAGATAGGCCTGATTATGGCTTCTCTTTTTTCTGTGACAATGATCTCAATTTTATCGCCGGTATGCAATTTCAGAGCTTCTCTTATTTCTTTTGGGATAGTAACCTGACCCTTAGTTGTGAGAGTTGCCAGCGCCATATTATTCTCCTTACTTTTTTTATCATCTTACTAAGATGTAAGGTAAATGCGGCTTGATGTCAAGAAATATTATGGGTTGGAACACAGTAAGATGGTCTAATCGCTACGCTCACCCGACTGCGCCACGATTCCAGGCGACGCCGATCGCCGGGAACGATCACTATCTCGAAGCAAATTTTTTAATCCCCCAATGCTTTCTCAAACAACTCCGTGCTTAAATAGCGTTCTCCCGTGCTTGGCAATACCACAACAATCCGCTTGCCGGCAGATTCCTTTCGTCTTGCGACCTTAATCGCAGCGCTTAAGGCAGCGCCTGATGAAATCCCGCACAAAACGCCTTCTCTTTTGGCAAGCAGACGCGCCATTTGAAAGGCCTCATCATTTGTTGCCGTGATGACTTCATCGATCAGTGAGATATCGAGTATATCAGGGACAAAACCTGCGCCTATCCCCTGGATTTTGTGTTTACCCGGTGACCCGCCTGACAGGACCTTTGAGTCTTCCGGCTCAACCGCTATTGCCATGAAGGCGGGATTCTTCTTTTTTATCACTTGGGAGACCCCGGTTATAGTGCCTCCGGTTCCCACACCTGAAACAAAAATGTCCACTTTGCCTCCCGTATCTTCCCAGATCTCTTTCGCGGTCGTCTCCCTGTGCGATTTGACATTTGCCTGATTTGAAAACTGATCAGGCATAAAGACGTTGCCCCCCTGATCCACCATACGTCTAGCCTCGGCAATGGCTCCCTTCATGCCTTCAGCGCCCGGCGTCAGAATCAGTTCCGCCCCCAGATGATTCAGCAGTTTGCGCCTCTCAATGCTCATTGTATCGGGCATGGTTAGAGTTAGACGATAATCTTTTCTTGCGCAGATAAAGGCTAATGCGATTCCAGTATTTCCACTTGTAGGTTCAACAATGTGGGTTTGCTGAGTAATCGCCCCCCTTTCTTCCCCATCCGCGATCATATATGCCGCAGGTCTATCCTTTACACTTCCCAAAGGATTGAAGAATTCAAGTTTGGCAACTATCTCTCCTTCCAGATCAATGCCCAGGTTATCCAGTCTTACAAGAGGAGTTGATCCGATAGTTTCAATTACCGTGTCAAATACCTTCATAATTCTTTTCCTCTATTGTTGAATACAATACCGCACCCTAAAAAGATGGCTATTTCAAAAATTTCAGAAGAGGCTTCTCCAACAAAACCTTGGTGTTCGGCGGTACGGATTCAGTGATCCATACGTTGCCGCCGATTACCGAATGGTTTCCTATGACCGTCTTACCCCCCAGGATCGTAGCACCTGAATAAATAATCACATCATCCTCGATAGTGGGATGGCGCTTTTTGCCTTTGAGTCTGGTCCCGGCATCTCTGGGAAGGGAGAGGGCTCCTAATGTGACAGACTGATAAAGACGCACGTTTTTTCCAATAACCGTAGTCTCTCCGATTACGACCCCGGTCCCGTGATCAATAACAAACGCCTCCCCGATTTGCGCTCCAGGGTGGATATCAATACCAGTGATACTGTGTGCATGCTCCGTCATGATCCTTGGGAGAAGAGGGACATCATGTTTGTAAAGCAGATGAGCGACCCTATAGACTGCAATTGCAAATAGCCCTGGATAACTGAAAATGATTTCATCGTAACTTTTTGCAGCAGGATCCCCCTCATAGGCGGCCTTAACGTCAAGAGCCAGGGTTTTACGAATGGAGGGTACGGATTCAATTACTGAAATGGCAATAAAATGACCACGTGAAACACAATCACTGCACGGAATATTATATTTACGGCAATCGTGCCTTATACTGCAGCTGATCTGTTCAGAGAGAAGTGTGAAAAGGCGAGAAACTGTTTTACCCAAATAATATTTCAGATTCAGTGGATCGATCCGTTCCCTGTTGTAATAGCCAGGAAAAAGTACTTCCATGAGATTTTCTATTATTGCAATTACATGCTCTTTTGACGGAATAGGCTCGTAGTCTATGTGAACAAAGCAGTCCTGATCGTCTTGGCAGTTATCGATAACACTATTAATAAGTTCAGGAAGTTTGGCCTTAACCCACAATGTTGAGTCAGTTTCCGTTTTACATACATCTTCAAGCTGTTTTGTGTGTTTGGTTTCCATTTTTTATCCTCCCTTGCCGAAAGATCCCAACGCACAAGAAGCACCCCTCTTATTCTTGCTGTACCACATTGTGGAAGCAAATTACAATTACTTACACATTGACTGATGTATTTCTCCTCTTTGTCAATGTAAGTGAGACACTTACCCCTGGGTAAGGAGGCGGATAGGGAGGGGAAGAAGATGTGAAAATGGGGTAACTATTCAACAGCACTCCATAGGAAGGCGACCTGATTTATGAGTATGTCATCCCCGCATGTAGCAAGCGGGGATCCATGTTATTTTTAAAATAGAGGCCGGGGCCGATCCACGCGGCCCTGATCGGGTTTATCATTATTTCTCCAGTGGAAAAACGTCCTTAAATAATTCAATAAAATAACAAGTTATTTGCTTATTTAAGGATGTCTCCTATATTCCCATAATACCCAAATGACTGCTTGAGCCTTTTTTGAAATTGCCGCTAAAATAGAGGCTGATAAACGCAGGAACGAGTATCTTCTAAAATTTAGACCGCCCCCCGTTGTACATCAACAGATCCTGGGCAGCTGTTCACCGGTAAGCGTGTCCACCATCCTGGTTCCGCCTACTCTGGTATGCATGAAGACCTTTCCAGGGGTGTCGGCCACTACCTCACCGATCACGCATGCATCTTTGCCGAACTCATCCTCTTTGACCGCGTCCAGGACCTGCTCCGCCTGATCCGGGCCGACAAATGCCAGGAGTTTGCCTTCATTTGCAACATAGAGCGGATCAAATCCAAGCAGTTCACATATTGCCGCAACCTCGGGTCTCACAGGGATTGCTGTTTCATGGATTCGGATCCCGACGTTCGATGCTTCTGCAATTTCATTCAATGCGGTCCCTACCCCTCCACGGGTCGGATCCCTCAGAACGTGTATTTTGCTGCCCGCCTCAAACATCCCCTTGACCATATGGTTTAAGGGGGCGGAATCGCTTTTAACCGGAGAATCAAAGGTCAGCCCTTCACGTTGCGTGAGAATAGTCATACCGTGATCAGCAATGGTGCCGCTCAATATTATCTTATCCCCGGGCTGCGCCAGGCCGGCTGAAACATTTACGTTCTCCGGTATCACACCGATTCCGGATGTATTGATAAATATCTTGTCAATAGCTCCATGCGGCACCACCTTGGTATCACCCGTCACAATCATGACGCCTGCCTTGTCCGCGGCAATCCGCATCTGATCAACTATCTTTTTTAACTCATCAACTGAAAATCCCTCTTCCATGACAAGGCCTACGCTCAGATAAAGCGGGTCGCCACCGCACATTGCCACATCATTTACAGTCCCGTTTACCGCCAGATCACCGATATTTCCTCCAGGGAAAAAAATCGGATCAACTGTGTATGTATCCGTGGAAAAAGCAAGCCTTGTTCCATTCATATCAAGTATAGCCCCGTCATTCAGCTGCGAGAGGATAGTATTGTCAAACGCAGGCAGCATGATGTCTGCTATCAGGCTGTGCGACATTTTTCCACCGCTACCGTGATCAAGAAGGATTTTGTCGATTTTCATGGATTATATGTTGGAAGATTTTATGATTATTCAGGGTCGCAGTCTATGTTGCTTTATCAAAAATCACCGCCGACAAAATGATACATAATATCTCGCTTTCTCTCAACGCTAATATCGACACAAAAAGAAAAGAGATGGATTTTCGCCCTTTCTTTTTCAGCAGAAAAAGGTACATTCCCATCCAGTAATAAATTGTTTTTGAGCGAACCATTAACCAACACCTGAATCAGGAACAAATAAAAGGCCTTCATTAAAACCATGCTCATCAGTTGTCAGTCACTAAGCAAATCATTCGGTAGCCAGCAGCTCTTTAGTGAGATATCCCTTGGCTTTGAAAGTGGAGAAAGGCTTGGCCTTATTGGACCGAATGGTTCCGGCAAATCAACACTTCTAAAAATCCTGGCCGGCCTGGAATCAGCTGACAGCGGCAAAATCACTATCAAAAAAGGGGCAAAAATCGTATATCTGGCTCAAGCTGATGACCTTGATTCCACCCAGTCCGTGGAAATGGCCCTTATGGAGGCAATTGTAGATGATCCTGACGAAACCTCCCGCCATAACCGGGTAAGTATGATGCTCAGCCAGACGGAATTAAACAACCCCTGCCAGGATATCGCCTCTCTTTCAGGAGGCTGGCGTAAAAAATTGGCCATTGCCGCGGCGTTGATCAAAATGCCCGATCTTCTTTTGCTGGATGAACCGACCAATCATCTTGACATCCAGGGAATTTTGTGGCTTGAGAAAATTTTAACCAACCCTCCATTTGCCTTTGTGCTTATCAGCCATGACCGAACCTTTCTTGACAACAGAACCCGCCGCATCATTGAACTCAATCGCTGCTACCCAGAGGGATATCTCCGCGTAAACGGCAATTACAGCCGTTTTCTGTCGCTAAGAGAAGATTTTTTAGCCAACCAGCTCCAAAGGCAAACCGTTCTGTCAAACAAACTGCGAAGGGAGACGGAATGGCTCAACCGTGGGCCTAAAGCGCGGACCACAAAGGCCCGTTTCCGCATCGACAAGGCCTATCAATTGAAAAATGAGCTGCAGGAAGTTTGTCAGCGCAATGCCGCAGACAAAAAAGTAACCATAGATTTTGAAGCAACCGGCCGTAAAACGAAAAAACTGCTCTCTGTAAAAAAACTTGCAAAAACTCTGGGTGACCGGCAGCTTTTCAGCGACCTCAGTTTTGAGCTTTCACCGGGCAGCCGTTTAGGTCTGATGGGGCCGAACGGCAGCGGGAAAACAACCTTAATGCATATTCTTGCAGGAAAAATAGAAGCGGACAGCGGCGCTATCTCAAGGGCTGAAGGGCTTCGCATCGTCCTTTTCGACCAGAAACGAGAGCAGCTCGACCAGGATGACACCTTGCGTCAGGCCCTCTCTTCCTCGGGTGACACCGTGACATACCGGGGCAGGCAGATTCATATTGTTTCATGGGCCAAGCGTTTTCTTTTTCAACCAGAGCAGCTTGACCAGCCTGTCAGCAGACTTTCCGGCGGTGAGCAGGCCCGTATTCTCATTGCCCGCCTCATGCTCCAACCGGCAGATGTTCTTTTACTTGATGAACCGGGCAATGATTTTGATATCCCTTCACTTTCCGTTTTAGAAGAAAGTCTGCTCGATTTTCCAGGTGCCTTTGTGCTGGCAAGCCATGACCGTTTTTTCCTGGACCGGGTCACTACAAAAATTCTCGGATTTAACGGTAAAGGCCAATCCATGTTTTATGCCGACTATCACCAGTGGCTGCGGCAGCAAAAGGGCAAAGATTCCGTTAAGAAAAAGACAAAAACCAAGGAAAAAAATTCACGGACCAGAAATAAAGCAAAAATAACCTATAAGGACCGGCTGGAACTTGCCGGTATTGAAGAAACAATTCTTGCCGCTGAACAAGAAGTGAAAAAATGCGAAAAGCACATTGAAGATCCGGCTGTTATCCGTGATCAGGAGGAATTGGCCAAATGGTGCAGCATGTTGCAGCCGGCCCAGGAAAAAGTTGAAA
>DAOVYS010000234.1 GCA_030635485.1 Pseudomonadota bacterium
AACAAAAAATTAAACCAACAAAAAAATTTATAACTAATTTTTCCTGTAAACCGAGGGCATCACATACTCATATGGAACCTCTCCTCTCCTGATCGATTCCGAGTGGCCTATAAAAAAATAGCCACCGGGCACTGTGTGATCATAAAATTTTCTCACCAGTGCATCCCGCGTAGGTTGATCAAAATAGATCATCACATTGCGGCAAAATATTATATGAAACGGTCTCTTAAAAGGAAAACGTTCGTTCATAAGGTTGAAACGTCTGAAGGTGACCTCTTTTTTTACACTTTCCGCAACCTCCTGCATCCCGTTTTCGCGATTGACAAAGTAACGCTGCCTGAGTGCGGACGGAACATGGCCGAGTTTTTCCGCCGCATAAACGCCTGACGCAGCCATGTTCAATGCCCTGGTGGATATGTCGGTCGCAAGTATTCCCGCGTCCCACATGCCGTATTCTTTGCCAAAGTATTCCAACATCACCATGGCCAGGCCGTAAGGCTCTTCACCTGATGAAGATGCTGCACACCAGATACGCAGGTCGCGGCAGTTATCGCGTTTCATTATTGCAACGATTTCAGGCAGCGCCTTTGCGCGAAAAAAATCAAAATGTGCGCTTTCCCGAAAAAAAAACGTGTAATTGGTTGATATCCTGTTGATCAGTTCGTTTAATGCCTGGCCTGTGTTGTCAGCCACGAGGTTGTCGTAATACTGCTTGAATGTCAAAAAATTGTGCGATCGAAGCAGTTTCTGCAGTCTGCCCACAACCAGAGACCTTTTCTGGTCGTTGAGGTTGATGCCGAATTTTTCATAGACCACAGACCGGATCAGATTAAACTCCTGGTCTGATATCGATATCAAGCTGGAGGATGTGTCGGCCTGTGATTGCAGTTTGCTATATTGAGACTGAGCCGCTTCCAAGATAACCTTCCTTAAACCTTTTAGTACTTCCCAAACTCACTGTCATCAAGTGCAATGGAGGGTTGGCCCTGGTCAGCTATGGCAGCCTGGGCAGGTGATTTGTTGCCGCTCCAATCACTGTTTCCTCCGGCAGTTGCCTGCGGCTGTGTCTCTGCCGTATCCCAGTGTGCGTCCGGCAATAACCTGCCGGATTGACCGCCCGTGTGCCCATGGGTCAGCTTAAATCTGGACAGCATTTCTCTAAGCTGTACGGCCTGACTGGAAAGTTCTTCAGATGCGGATGAGCTTTCTTCCGCATTGGCTGTGTTCTGCTGGGTCACCTGGTCTATCTGGCCAAGCCCCTGGTTGACCTGGGCAATCCCCTGTGCCTGCTCGTTTGAGGCGGCGGCAATCTCTCCAACCAGGTCTGTTGCCTTGCCTATACCTTCAACGATTTCTTTTAATGCTTCGGCTGTTCTGTTGGCAATCTCCGTACCACCCTCTACTTTTTTGACCGACCCCTCGATCAACTCCGCTGTCTCTTTTGCTGCTTTCGCGCTTCTTGCTGCAAGGTTTCGCACCTCTTCGGCCACTACGGCAAAACCCTTGCCGTGTTTGCCTGCGCGCGCGGCTTCAACCGCCGCGTTTAAGGCAAGAAGGTTGGTCTGGAATGCAATCTCATCAATCACCTTGATAATCTTTGAGATATTCCGGCTTGATTCGTTGATCTCACCCATGGCCCCGACCATTTCCTGCATCCGGTAGTTGCCATTTTCAGCGGCATCCCGGGCCTGGGTGGCAAGCTGATTTGCCTGGGTGGCGTTTTCCGCGTTCTGCTTGGTCTGTGAACCCATTTCGTTCATAGAGCTTGTGATCTCTTCAAGGCTGCTTGCCTGTTCAGTGGCGCCCTGGGAGAGCGACTGGCTCGAATCCGCCACCTGCTGAGAACCGGAGGCAATCTGATCGCCGGCCACATTAACCTGCCCAAGGATGTTGTTTAAGTTCAGCACCATCTTTGCCATTGCTTTCATAAGCCTGTCTTTGTCCGACCTTGCCCGGACATCTATACTAAGATCTCCTTCCGCCATTTTTTCCGCAATATCGGTAATCGAATCAAGGGCGCCTATCAGTTCATTCAGGTTGTTCTTGATCTCGTTAAAATCACCCTTATACTCGCCGGTGATCTTGTCCGGGATGTCGCCATTGCTGATCCGGTCAATATATTCGGCCGCAATGTTCAACGGCCCGATCACCGCATCGAGCGTGTTGTTTATTCCCTGCACGACTTTGCCGAAATCACCGCCGAATTTCGCTGCGTCTCCCCGTATATCAAGCCTGCCTTCAACCCCGGCTTGCTCCAGCATAGCCACCTCGGCCGCCAGGGCGTTGATCGAGTCGATCATCCCGGATAAGGCATTCATAAGCTCATCCCGGTCCGACCGTTTTTCAGCTTTTACATCCAGGTTTCCGACCGCGATCGCCTGAGCGATCCCGGTTATGTCATTTTCCGCATCAATGAGTATGTTCAGGTTGTTCTTGATCTTATTAAAGTCGCCCTTGTAATCGGCGGTAATTTTCTCAGGGATGTCACCCTTGCTGATTTTTTCCACATGCTCGGCCATCATGTTCAACGGTTCAATCACCGCATCCAGAACATTGTTTAAGCCGGAGGGAACAGCTTTAAAGTCAATTCCGACCGCTTCGACGTCGGCTCTGGAATCAAGCTTTCCATTAAGAATATCGTCAGCAAGTTGTCTGATATTATTGACAATTTTTAATATTCCCTGTGATATCGATCTGGATATCCAAAGGGCGCATCCAATCCCAAGAAGTATGGCCAGTATGGCAGTGACGATCATCAGCATATTGTCTGTCGTCATCTCGCTTTCCATCTTTGCCTTCTGGTCGGCGCGGGCTTCTTCACATATCTTAAGAACAGACCGACCTGCCGTCACCATATCTTGATTAATCCCGTCCTTCTGATCATACAGGTTTTTGTAATCCATACCTGTAGCAAGATACCGATCAAGCGCCGCAACAGCGCCACGGGCGGCTTCCCTCAAGGCGCTGTTTTCATGGTCTTTGACTAATTGCATCCAATCAGCCATGCTTTCGTGCAGAGTTCCCGCCGTTTGCTGAAGAGTATCCCACCGTTTCCGTGTTTTGTCCTTAAGATAATATAGCGCGCTGACCCTGAGCAGCAGGAAGTCCCGCATAATGACCTCATTAAACAAGACCTTGATTTTATCATATGCACGTATAGTCTCCTGGTTTCCAGAGGCCAGGGCCGCCTGCACACCGGGTTCTATTACGTCTTTGCCGACACTTTCTATATAAGCTACAAGCTCCACGCCGACTTTTCCCCACACCCCCACTAAACCAGTTATATCCTTGTCCCATGAGATATAGCTGGAAAAGGCGGCCTCGTAATCGTCGACCGCTGCAAGCACATCCTCCATCTGCTTCTTATTGACCGGGTCCTTGAACTTGGCCTTGGTCTCGTTTGCCTGTTTTTTGAGACCTGCAATATGCTTTTCAGTATTGTTTATGTATTCCTTGCCTCCGCGAATAATAAAATTCTTTTCCTGCTGCCGCGTGCCAAGCATTTCCTTAACCAGCTGATTTACATCATCGGCCTTGTGCACCCTGTCTTCTACGCCCAACAGACCACTATAGCCGATATAAGCTACAATGGCCGCCAGCAATATAACAAAAGAAAATCCGCTAATCGCCATTGTCCCCAATTTCATGTTTTTAAACATTTTTTGTCACCCCCTGTTTTATATTATCAAATTTAGTTGGTTTATTGGTTAGTTGGTTGGTTGAAAAACAACAACCAACTAACCAATAAAACCAATCAACCAAATTTAACAAAACTCAACCATTCGCCATTTCAATAAGTCCCTTTATGTCAAGAATAAGGCTTACCTCGCCGTCTCCCAGGATGGTGCAGCCTGACACTCCACGGGCATCTTCAACGTAATAATCTGAAAGCCTTTTAATAACGGCCTGCTGCTGGCCCAGCACTTCATCTATAAATAAACATATTCCTTTATCCTGATAATCTACGGCTACCAGTATCCCTTCGTGCAACTGAGTGCGGGCGTCATGAACATTGTAGAGTCTATGCAGGCGGACAACAGGGAGCAATTCTCCATGAATGCGCACGACTTCCTGTCCGTCAGGGGTCACAGTAATATCTCCGGCTGCGGGCCTGAAAGATTCCTTGATTGTCAGAAGCGGCAGTGTATAACGCTGCGCTCCCACCCTGACCAGCATGCCTTCCATAACGGCAAGGGTAAGGGGTATGCGCAATATTATCGTGGTGCCTTTGCCTTTGCTGCT
>DAOVYS010000104.1 GCA_030635485.1 Pseudomonadota bacterium
CTCGGATGGCCCCAGATTTGCAAAGGATGCTAAAGTGATGCACGAAATAATCAAGTCGTTGGGACCCAGTCCTTTTAAGTGGGTGTAAGCGATCACAGGTGCTGCAGCTGTGATCGCTTAAATAAGAGAATAGCCGTTGTTGTTTGGCTATCGGTTATCTTGCCCTCTGTGATCAGTTACAGCGAAATGAGATAAGGAATATAATAGGAGAAGTTAAACCATGATTGACCCGGAACTGAAATACTGCCCCAAATGCGGGGATGAATATCTATCTCATATTGAGATGTGCGCGGCTTGCGAAATAACCCTGATCACCGGCAGTGAAAAACTTGAACAGGAGAATGCCAGGCAAGAACTACTCGAGAGCAGACAGGGTCAAATTACCACTAAAGACAAACTTGTGACAATCCAGGGCGGCCCTCTGCCGAACATGAAACATTTCGAGAAACTGCTTGCATCAGCCAGGATCGGAACACTGATGGTCGGGGAGGGAAAATCCTGCAAAGGCGGCTGCTGCCCCAGCACCTTTCGTCTGTTGGTCAGAGAAGAAGACGCTTACGATGCAATGGAAATCCTGAATCAGGACCACGACAAGACAACTGCCCTGGAACAGCACGACACAAACCTTGATGATGCAATTTTCAACCCCAATGCAGCGGAAACAACCTGCCCTGCCTGCGGACATACCTTCACGGCAACCTCGGATATGACATGTCCGGATTGCGGACTCTGTTTCGGGTAGACCCGTTATTAGAAATTTGAGGGAGTATATTATCTTCTCTCATAGTGATCAATCATCTCAGCCCTGAAAGGACGATATCCGATAGCCCAGGGTGTAGCAAAGCGAAACCCTGGGTAAAGAAGATCACCTCTTGTCAAGCCCTGAAGGGGCGATATAAAACGAGCGTCGATGAATGGCCCGCATCTTTATATCGCCCTTTCAGGGCTTATCGTTTTTGGCACTTTCACTACCCGGGGCTGCGCGCTCGCGCTGACCCCGGGCTATCGAATAACGCCCTTTCAGGGCTGAGACGAAAGAGGGAAAAAGGTCATCCGGCAAAGGATACCGTTTCACCTGCAGTTATTGAGAACTTACCAAGAATTCCTTCAATTCGTAATTCCTAATCCCTAATTCCTAATTCTACAAAGGCGGCCGCCCCGATTAATGGTGCGTCAGGATTTAAGATGACGTGGACCGGCATGTTGCCAAGCAGGTCGGACATGCGGCCTTTTCGGGTGAAGGCCTTCATGAAAAGGTCGGTTTTGAGCGCAGGGAGTATCCGGGGAGAGATGCCGCCGGCCAGATAGAGGCCGCCCAAGGAAAGAGTCTTAAGCGCAAGATTTCCAGCCTCAGACCCTAAAATCGACACAAAGGTGTTCAATGCGGTCTTACAGAGTACGCAAGAATTTTCATCATCCAGTGCAGCATCAACTATAATTGGAACAGGGTCATCGGCATCAGCCAGTCGTCCGGTCAGCCAGGCAGGTTCGTCACCATATCCGTTTTCCCTTAGAAACGCATAGATATTCGGGAACCCAATTCCTGAACAGAGCCGTTCATAACTCACATGATCGAAGCGCGATTTCATAAACCCGAGCAGCTCGGATTCAAGATCATTTATGGGCGCAAAATCGGTATGACCCCCCTCTGAAGCAAAGGCCCTATACCGCTCTCCATCCCATACAAGAAATGCCTCTCCAAGCCCTGTGCCGGGCGCAATGACCGCAACCGCGCCCTCTTCAACCTCATCACCCTGATTCAGGGTAATAAGGTCATTCGGACCAAGCAGTGGAATGGAATTGGCTATGGCCATAAGATCGTTCACCAGCCTGACACACGAAAACCCAAAAACCTCTACCAGCCGCTTTTCATCTATCACCCATGGGAGATTGCTTATCCCGGCATGGTCGGACACAACCGGACCCGCAACACCGAAACAGGCCTCCTTTACATCAAAATCCGTCCGGCACAAAAATTCGTCCACCATTGCTTCCAGACCGGAATAATTCCGGCTCAACAGGGTTGTTCGGGCCACCGGCTCGTTCAAGTCCGCCCCCTTTGAAAAGAGTGCCAAAGTGGTTTTTGTACCCCCGATATCCCCTGCCAGAAAAAAGTCGGAATCCATTGCAGCAAACCTAAAGCCTTTAGGAGTCGTCCAGCCGACCCTTGAGGGCCGTTGCGACTTCCATGATTATCATTTCCGAAATCTCGGCCATGGCCAGACTCATTGCCTTGGCAAGGGCTTGCGGATTACGGTCCGTACATGCCTTCCGGACCCTGAAACTCTTCTGCAACAAAACACGCTTGTTCACATCCGCTTCTTTTTTGTCCTGCAACGTGACGGTTAACGCAAGTACGGCTTCCCTTCCGTTTTCATTATCCCATTCCAGGAACTCATCCACCGAACCTGACAGGGTATATGCGGCGGGAAACCTGGTGTAATACGGAAAAACCGCCTTAAAGAGACCGCTACACCTGAAATCCCTTACCAGAAAATGGTCCAAAAACGGTCCGGGCCTGCTTTGCCATTTATGATAAACATATGCATTCCGTGCATACGACTTATCCCTGTAAATTATTCGCTCAGTGTCATATGGTTCGCTAATGCCGAAACGTTCCAGCTTTATTGCAACCGGCAGAGGCTCCATCCCGGTGACATAAGGCGATTCATATTCCATCATGTAATATTCGATCTTCCGATGAGACTGTTTCAGATCAAGACAGCCTCCCAGAAAGAGCGGAATAATGAGAGAAACAAAAACAATAAAGATGCGTGCCATTGGCGCCTCCCTGACAAATACTTTTTTTAAGATCCACTGATTCCATTTTATTGCCCATCAGATCCCTGCTGCCGCGGGCTGGACGGTTCGCCGAAAAAGAGCTGGGACGGCTGATCGGCCACCATTTCCAGACCGCGATTCAAGTTTTTGCTCGCATCCTCTAAATTCCGACTAATGGATAGCAGCGACCTGTTGAGTTCGGCCAGATACTCCTCAGTTCCGTCAACAAGGCCGCCCCCCTTTTTTAAAAATGTATTCAGGTTTTCCATGGCCAGCCTTAAATCAGCAATGGATGTCCGGATCACTTCGCGGTTTTCCTCTACGATTCCATCAATCTTGACAAGACTGTTGTCAGCCTGATCAATAAAATCGTTGAAAGAGACGGCAGCCCGGTCAATTGATTCAATGATCGAATCCCACCGCTTGCTGTCCAGATTCTGATTCAGATTGTCAAGCGAGGTCTTGAGACCATTGGATATCCCCTTTAAATCCAGGTCAACAACAGACTGATTAACATTGTCCAGGGTCTGCTTTGCACGGTCTGAAATCCCTGCCAGATCCAGTGAATTGATTGTATCCAAAATATCATCAATGCCGCGGAAAAGCTCGCTGATATCAGAGGGATTAGAGCTTACAATCGGGTATTCGCTCGGAAAATTGAGACTGGGTGAACGGTCCGGCTCATCTTCCTTCTTACGGTCGAGTTCGATAAACATACTCCCTGTGATCCCGACCATGGACAACTGGGCCACCAGACCGGATTCGAATTCAACACCCGAATCGATTTTTAAAATTACCTCAATGAGCCGGTTATCCGGAGCCACCGAGATACGGTCCACCCTGCCAATGGACACCCCCCGGTACTTGACAGGGGAATCCGCAGTCAGTCCCTGGACCGACTCGTCGAAATAGGTGGAGTAACAGCGCCCTTCTCTTAAAAAATCACTCATCCCGAGCCAGATGATCGCCACCAGGCCGACACATATCCCGCAGGCCACAAACAAACCGACCATAAATTTAGATTTCCCGCTATTCATAGTAATCCTTCCATTTCGTAACCGTTCACCAGGGGCACGAACTTACGGGAATCCCCGGCATGTAAGCGTTTACCAGTGCCCCAGCTATACGTGATCAGGGCGAACGACTATAGCCATACTATGTCGCTCGCCCTGAGCGCGTGCAGATGGGGTGCTGGTGAACGCTTACTCCATTTCAACCGAATCGGGCTGCCGGTTGAAAAACTGTTTCACATAATGATTCCGGCTCTGATCGCGCAGTTGCCTGGGATCACCCTCTGCGATAATTCCTTTGACATTTTTGTCCAGCATAATAACCCGTTGAGCAATGGCAAAGATAGAATCGAGTTCATGTGTCACGATCACCATAGTGGTTCCCAATGTATGATTCAGGTGCAGAATGAGATTGTCAAGCTCGGCGGATGTAATTGGATCAAGTCCTGCTGACGGCTCATCAAAAAAGAGTATCCTCGGATTCATGGCAAGGGCTCTTGCCAGACCGGCCCGTTTTCTCATGCCGCCGCTGATTTCCGAAGGCAGATAATTTTCATAGCCGGACAGGTTGACCAGGGCAAGTTTCATCCTCACCAGTGTGTCTACGTATTGCTTTGAAAAATCCGTGTATTCCATAATGGGAAGCGCTATATTCTCGGCAAGGGTCATAGAGCCGAAAAGCGCGCCACCTTGAAACAGGACGCCGATCTGCCTGAGAACCGCCTGAAACGCCCCCTCGTCCGAACCCCCAATCTCCTCCCCTAAAATATTGATTGACCCTTCCAGCGGACGGAGCAGTCCGATGAGGTGTTTCAACAGTGTGCTCTTGCCGCAACCGCTGCCCCCCAGTATAACAAACCGCTCGCCTTCCCGTATCTCGAAACTGATACGATCCAGGATGACGTCGTCACCATATGCGGAAACAAGGCCATCAACCTTAATTACGGACGATTTTGTCATATTTTCTCGCAACCGATCACAGGGCAACCGGACAACGGCTTACCCTGCAGCACCTGTAAACTATTCCCAGTATCTCAGTATTACAACCATAATCGAATCAACCAGGATTATCAGGAAGATACTGGTCACCACGGCAGAGGTCGTGGCCCTGCCGACCGCTGCTGCTCCGCCTCTTACCTGAAACCCGCGAAGGCATCCGGTCCATGAAATAATCAGGGCGAATATGCCGCTCTTGGCAACACCCCAGAAAACGTCAAACAGAGACAACGTCTTAATAGTCTGGCCAATATAACTATTTACCGTCAGATCGAGCATTCCGACTCCAACAATCAGCCCCCCCAGAATCGCAAAGAGATCGGAAAAGAGTGTCAAGAGCGGAACGACCAAAAGGGATGCAACCATCTTGGGCATGACAAGAAAGAGGTTCGGTTCAAACCCCATTGTAAAAAGGGCATCAACCTCCTCTGATATCTTCATGGAACCAATTTCCGCGGCAAATGCGGAACTTGACCGTCCGGCAACGATAATGGCCGTCATTATAGGACCAAGTTCGCGGGTCATGGACAGGGCAACCAGCGAAGCCACATAGATATTTGCGCCGAACTGCTGAAGTT
The DNA here is from genome assembly GCA_030635485.1 of Pseudomonadota bacterium. Classification (GTDB taxonomy): domain Bacteria; phylum Desulfobacterota; class Desulfobulbia; order Desulfobulbales; family DAOVYS01; genus DAOVYS01. The sequence continues at coordinate 5,366 of DAOVYS010000104.1, forward strand.
GCACGGAAGACATAAAGGCCATAATCAAGCCGAGAAGAAAACTGATAAGTCCTACGATCGGCAGAGCCTCGACCCCCGTACTTTGCATGCACCTCAGCGTATCGTGTCTGCGGAGTGAGCCTGGATGACGGATAATATGGAGAAATGAGAACAGGGTCGCGCCTAAAAACGTGAGCATAAAAGCAAAATCATTAAAATAGCCGGCAACGGCCTCTCCAAGCCGGGTAAAAGGGTCCCGCCGGACCGATTTGTATTCTAACCGGTCAAGATCCTGCCCCATTTCGTGGAACCGATGTAAAGCAAGGACCGTTCTGATATTGTTGCTGCCATTGACCAGAGAAAATGTCCCTTGAGATCCAACGATAATTTTTTTCAAACCTGCCAGCATGGCAACACCGAAATCATCAAGATACGAGACCTGCTTAAGGTCGATGGTAAGCGAATCAGGCGCATCGGAACGCAGCATTGAGGTGAGAGGCTTTATCACTGCTGACGAACCACTCATGTCCAGCCGACCGTCAAAGTGAAGCGTAATTTCACCGGCCCCGTTTCCAACGGTCTTGTAGCTTAAGATCTGCGATTTATTTTCCGATGTCATAAGACCGGCTGAAATTTGAAATTATTTTGGTATCTGATTACCACTGAACTTCAAGCAAGTTATACTACTATCCAAACCTGTCAAGAAGAAACACCTATGTCCATAGATCATACATCGAGCTTTTTCCCCCTTCTAATAAAAGTCGGAACATCAAGATATCTTTCGAACGTCATGGACCTATTTACTTGTACATCCACTGTTTGAAGGTTATCGCATCCCTTTTCTTTGCCCATTATCCTTGATGGATTTCTCTCAGCCCGGCCATCGCGGGCCAACCCGAATATCCCGGCAGCACCAGAACTGCAAACAACATCACTTCGTTGCGTCGGAACACGGTTCATTTCTTCCACTCTCAAGTTCAATCCTTTCATTGGAATTCCTCCTCCATTTTTTATTGGTCCAGGTTACGTGTACAAACTAACACACAACCTGGGACAAATGGTGTCCCAGGTAAATATTTTTTCCTGTTCCCGCAAAAACATGAATTACCACTTATTGAGAATTACGCTCAACCGACACAACCCTTTGTTTTTCTTAATATTTGAACAAAAATATCGTTTCCAAAGGCAGACACATTGACAGAATCCCCGGCCGGGATTACATTATGAGCCGTAATTATAGGTCAAAAACTAATTGAACAAAATGGAGTAGTAAAGAAATGCCGATTTACGAATATGAATGTACCGGTTGCCATCAAATTACGGAAATATGGCAGAGCCTTTCCGACGCCCCGGCAACTACCTGTCCGAGCTGTTCAGGGGATTTAAAAAAGATTATCTCAATGAGTTCTTTCCAACTCAAGGGGGGAGGATGGTACTCAGACGGTTACTGTGATAGTGGATCAAAGTCCTGCGCACCCAAAAACGGCAAGTCATATGCCAAAAAGAACGGCTCTTCCAATAAGGCGGCAAACCCACCCTCCAGCTGCGCTAAAAAGGAAAGCTCATCCAGCAGCAACGCCAATACATAGCTTACCCAACTTTCTGACTGTAAATATTAGGTCAACCCTTTCCCTGATAAAATCAATTGTAGGGGCGGGTTCCAAACCCGCCTTTTTTCGGGGTTAGCGAAGCGTAACCCGACAAAACCCAGGTTGAAAACGTCGGGTTAGGCCGAATATTTAGGATTTTTTGTTACAAATTTTCATCAATTACAGCCGGTTACGCCAATACAGAAACTTGTGTTACGTTCAGGTAATTATAGCCATGGCATCTCCATAGCTGAAAAAACGGTAATTCCGCTCAATCGCCTCATTATAGCTCTTAAGTATTCGCTCTCTCCCTGCAAGGGCGCTGACCAGAAAAATCAGTGACGACTCAGGCAGATGGAAATTGGTGATCATCTTTTTTACCACCTTGAACCGGTAACCTGGATAGATATAAAGATCGCACCACCCATCCTGTTCCCGCACCACCCCATTTTCATCAGACGCAAATTCAAGTACGCGTGCGGCGGTTGTCCCCACGGTCCAGACGGATCCGCCTGAATTCATTGTTCTGTTGATCAATTGCGCACTCTCTTTTGAGACGGAATAATATTCGGAATGGATCTGATGTTCCCGGATGTCTTTCACCCTGACAGGGGAAAAGGTTCCGTAACCGACATGAAGAGTGATACTGGTGACGGCAACCCCCTTTCCCCTTATACTGCCAAGCAATTCTTCGGTAAAATGGAGCCCCGCCGTGGGTGCGGCAACCGCTCCACGACGCCTGGCAAACACGGTCTGATATCTTTCCCGGTCCATCCGAAGGCCGCTAGAATCTCTGCGGACATAGGGCGGAAGCGGCATAATCCCGTATTTCTCCAGCAATGCGTCAAACTCTCCCAGACATATAAGATCAACCCTGACCTTTCCATCAGGCAAGATTTCCAGGACCTCTCCCTCCAACCGCTCTCCGAATATCAGTCTTGCCCCTGGCCTCGGCCTTTTCGAACTCCTGACCAGACCGGTAACCTGGACATGTTGCACCGCCGAATCACCGGATGAGCCGACATTTTGCGGATACTCGAGTATCATCAGCTCTATGTCACCGCCGGTCTCTTTTTTGCCGAGCAATCTTGCGGGAAACACCCTTGTATCATTCACAACCAACAGATCACCGGGGTTAAACAATTCCAGAACACCTCTGAACGGTTTGTGGCTGATCCGATCAGCTTTGCAGTCCAGCACAAGAAGGCGGGACTCATCCCGCCTGGCCGCAGGCATCTGGGCTATATTTTCAGCAGGCAGATCAAAATGATATGCCTCTATGTCATATTGGAATGTCATGTATTATTTATGGTAACAGTTCACAAAAAAAGGTATGGGGAAAAACTCCCAGGGATGTAAGAGTTCACCAGTGGCGCAGGCTTATGTGCGCCCGAAGGAAGTGCCCTTGGGGTACATGATCGTGGCGGGCGGCTATAGCCTTACTATGCCGCCCGCCGCGAGCGCGTACATCTGCGCCACTGGTGAACTCTTACGATTTATGAAATCCAGTCCGTCCTCTGAGTAATAAAACAGAGCAGCAGACCGGCTCC
>DAOVYS010000133.1 GCA_030635485.1 Pseudomonadota bacterium
AATCGAATGATCCAGGATGCCATTTCAGCCCGCGGCTCCTGGTCTGCAAAGAGGAAAAATATACAAAATAAACACAGATGCAGGGTGCGGATTTTTGTTTTTCGTGCTATATTCCCGGCCATGAAAATTGGTGGTCTGGTTGAGTGGTTGGGAGGTTGAGCAGTTGAATGGTTAAATAGGGAAGCAACCTCCATTACTTCGTCATATTACAATTACGAAAATTACTCAACTACTCAACCATTTTCCGATATCTGTCAGATTAATTAACAGCTGATTTTTTGTTTGTCCACCCATATACCCCTTCCTAGACTGTTACGAATTAACCCATAGCCATTATTAAAACGTCGAGTATGCCTATTATACAATTGCGTCAATTTCTGCGTGTTCCACTATCGATTTTTATAACCCTCTTTTTTGTCCTTATGTTTGATACGATTGCCTATTCAAGGTGGGTCACCCTCTCTCTTGATCCCAATACCATATCCTATCCTGACGGGTACAGAGTCTATTACGGCACTTCCGGCAGATCGCAAAATGACGGGTATTACGAGTTCATTGAAACCGTGGAAATTTACGAATGTGAGTTGACGGAAAATGGTGTCGTGACATGCGATCTTGATTTGGAACTTGAACCTGGTGAGATCTATTATTTCTCGTTAACCGCTTTTGATGATCAAAACGAAAGTGATTTTTCAAACGAGTGGTCCCTTTCCGTACCTTCCGACAGTGACGGAGACGGTATACTTGACGATACTGAGATTGTTTTAGGGACCGACCCAAACGATTCGGATTCCGACGATGACGGTATATGGGACGGTCGTGAACTGGAGTTGGGAAAAGACCCTCTCTATTCTGACGCCACAGTGGAGTACTCTGTACAGGTGACTATGGATCCGGAGTTGTCCCCCATTCCTGACCCTGTGGGATACGAGGTCTTTTATGATACTGACAGTCGGTGGGAGTGGGAGAGTGATTTTGATGAGTATGAATTCAGTCAAGAAGTGTCTATTGAAGAGTGCTGGCTTAATGGGGAATTTGTAACGTGTGATTTTGGTCTTAAGTTCATGCCGGGCGAGACATATTTTCTTTCGGTTAAAGCATTTGATGATCAATATGAAAGCGCTTTTTTCTCAAACGAGATATCCTTTACGCTTCCTGCAGACGTTGACTTTGACGGCCTTGCGGATATGGCTGAGATAGGCTATGGGACAGATCCTTATGACGCTGATTCAGATGATGACGGAATCAATGACAGAGATGAACTCACATTCTGGGGAGATAGCTGGAGTGATGACTACGATGGGGACGGCCTGATCAACATCCTTGACCCTGATTCCGACAATGATGGCATATTGGACGGCCGGGAGCTGGAACTGGGCAAGAATCCCATTCAGCATGACTCGTTGACAGAGTACTCAGTCCAGGTGACTGTTGATCTGGTGTCAGCCTCCATTTTTCATCCTTTAGGATGCGAAGTGTTTTATGATACCGCTGAATGGTGGGGGTGGGACAATGATTATGAATTCAGTAAGAAAGTGGGTGTTGAGGAGTGCCGGTTTGAGGAAGATTTCATGACTTGCGATATGAAACTTGACCTTTTGCCTGGCGGAACTTATGTCCTTTCAGTCAAGGTTTTTAATGATCAATATGAAAGCAGCCTTTCAAATAAGATACCCTTTACGCTTCCTTAAGTATTGATGGCGTCGTAAAAAGTTATTCAAATTCCACGCCAAAACCATCCTGCGATACCCTTACGATTGTGCCGGAAATTTTTATATCCGCCTTTTGCCCAGGCACCGGGAAGATGAGAATAAGTTCCCTTCCAACGGTCATGGGGTGCTCTGTTGAGACAAACAAGCCGCCTGCGCTTATGTTCCGGATAAAATCATTATAGACATGATCCTCGACAGTGTAAGTTACGGCGGATGTGTATTCTTTTCTCGCGTATTTTCTCTGCTCGGCAAGCAGGATGGTCCGCAATTCCTTAATAAGCGGTTCCTGCTGATCTCTGGGCAGTTCCCTGAACAATTCGATAATCTGATCCGCTCTGTTGTCTGCGGCTGTTTTTGTGCTTGAAGCAGCCATTTGGAAAGATCCTTGGTTTTTTATTCCCCTCTCTCCTTTTTTGTCAGGAGAGAGGGATGTGATTAAGGGGGGTGACCATTATGATGGGAAGGTCCATGTTCCGACCACTGCTGTGCCTAGTGTTTCGCCCTGGACCACACTTACGGTTATTGTAATCGTGGTAGCCGTGGCCGCTGCCGCAACCGTGTAGTCCACACCTACGTCGGGCGTGGCTGTGATATCCGAGTTAGCCAGGACATCCGTGGCATCAAAGGCTGTAGTGTCTCCATCGTTTTGCAGGAGCAGTTTTCCGTATACCAGATTAGCCCTTGCTTTGACTTCGCTGATTGCAGCCAGAGCAGACTTGTTCCTTGCTTCCTCTGTTAGACTGATATATTTAGGCAGGGCCACCGCAGCCAGGACACCCAGAACAATCAACACAGCAATGATTTCAATAAGGGTAAAACCTTTTTGATTTCTTACCATTTTATACTTTTTCACTTGTATTCCTCCTGTTTTAGTTTTTTCCTTTCCTGACCGGTACTGAAATTACAGCCCGTTACAAATAAAACATTCAATCTGAATTGAAAACTCCATTAATAGATTATATGAAATTGTTATTTTATTGTCAAAATGTCTTTGTGTACAGGCCGAAATAGTGGGTCTGATTGACATTTGTAATAAATTTTTATAGAATGAACTAAGTATAAATCCGTCATAAGTGTAAAGGGGCCGGCTCATGGCAAGTTAATCTCCGCGATCGGTTGTAAAGATATGAAGATATCATGAAAAGGGATCAGGGCTTTACACTCTTGGAGATAATTGCGGTCCTCCTGGTTATGTCTGTAATAGCCGGCGTTGTCGTGACAAGGATCATTTCATTAGACGCTTACAGGATTGCCATGCAACTGGATGCTGTAAAGATCCATCTTCGATACGCACAGACCCGGGCCAGGAATTCCGGTACTGTATATGGAATCGATTTCAAGGGAGGCTCCTATTCCCTGTTCAGGAACGGGGACATAACCGATACGATAGTACTGCCCGGCGAAGACGTTGACGTGGTAGTTTTTCCTTCAGGTATGAGCGCCACAGAAATAGTCTCTTTTGACTCCTGGGGCAGCCCTTATATGGATGCTTCAGCACAGACTGCCCAGACCGGGTTGAGGACCATCACGTTCTATTCAGGCGGAGATGTTCAGATAAGCCAAGATACCGGATTCATCCCATGAGGCGCTTGTTGTTTATAAACAAATTCAGCCGGGGTTTTACCCTGTTTGAGGTAATCATCACTCTTTTGGTTGTTTCCACGCTGGGTCTGTCCTTGTATACAATGATGGGGACATTGGTAAGCGGGAGTTCCACGCCTCTGGTCTGGCTCGGAGATCAGCTTGAACTCAATGGTGTGATGGAAAAGATCACGGCTGACCACGAGAACTATATATTGAACCAGGGACTTGACCTGACCGGTTTTAAGGACCGGATAACAAACGGTAACGTGGATACAAACACGCCCTATTATGGTGAATATACCGTGCAATACAATGACTTCATCTTATTTGACTCCAGCAATACTGAAATCCCCGGAGGAGCAGATCTCTTAAAGGTGAGTATAGGCAGGGGGGAATTCAGCATCACCGCGCTTTTCAGCCAATAGCGGAGCGTATGGTAACTGCTAACAGGGTCCAGGGGTCAGCAAAAACAATTGTTGGAAGGCACTAGGAGGCTGTCCGAGAATTTAATGGAAAAACAGGCAGGTTACACACTTATCGAAGTAATTGCGGTACTGATACTTGTCGGGGTCCTTGGGGCGGTTGCCTCCACTGGAATTATTCAGTTTGTCAAAGGGTATGAGTTTTCAAAAGAGAACGCCTTTACAACCCAGAAGGTGGATCTGGCCATGCAGCGGATGTGCCGCGAGATTCTCGAACTGACCGATGTGATCCGGGTAACGAATCACCATATAGAGTTTATCAGTGAGAGGGACAACGGGTTCCACGCCATTCAGTTTGTTCCCGGTTCCGGCCAGGGTGTGTTGAGAATTGACGACAACGTGCTGGTTGACAATGTGGTCAACTTTACCATCTCCTATTTCAAGCTGAATGCGTCAGGAAAATGGAGTACATGGTCTATTGAATCCGACAGTGTTCACGATCTTTCAATAATCAGGCTAGATCTGGAAATGGACAGGCCTGACAGCGGCATTGGGACCATATCCTTTACCACAACGGTCCATCCGAGGTTGATTTAGGGTTTGGGGTGTTGGGGTTCGCCTTAATGGGGGGTTTTTCCCTCTATCTGTGCAAAAATGTAGGTTGGGTTGAGGAACGAAACCCAACAATACAAGGCCGGCTCACCCCAACCTACGGAAAAATTATTCATTGGACAAACGCGTAATGCACCCCTTGTCCGCTCATAAACATCGGAACAGGAGATCTTAAAATGCGCAACAGATATAATCACCATCTCCTCATATCCGGCAGGCAGGAAGGCTCCATACTTATCGGTCTGATTATCATTATGGTGCTCTTTGCTTTTGCCGGGGTGGCCATGTTGACCATTACATCCACTTCAGTCTCAAATCAGGCCTATTCGAACAATATGAGAACAGCCTTTTCTATTGCGGAATCAGGATGTCGTTACGCCTCAACCAGGCTCACCGCTCTTGCGCTGGGAGATGATTGCCTGAGCTGCCATTCATCTGATTCCGACCAGATGATTTCCATAATTGAGAACGACAATTGGCTTGTTATGAACGGGGTAACCCACACGCTCGCTGATAACGATGGGGAGTTTGTCCTCTTTTTTGCTCCGTACTGGTTCAGGGCCGAGGCAGGGGGGCTGGACATTAGGAGCTTGACTCTGACCGTTTCCGTTCTTGAGACCACTGACCAGTCGGTTCAGGCAAACTTACCGGAAGTATTCAGCGGCGGCGAACCTTTTTTTAATGGAGGCCATCTCTGCGTGGGCAATCAGTATGTGAGCTACAGTTCCATCTCTTCGACGGATACCGGACTTACATTCCACAACATTGTCACTGACGGGGATCCGCTTATTGAACTGGTCGAGGACGTTCTTGTCTATCCTTCAAGTTTTGTCTCTTCTGCTCAGACTCTTACCAGAGGCGGGGATCTTGTCGTAACCAACAATCCTGTAGGGACCATGTACGCCTTTCCGAACTCAAAGGCTGCTGTCAGCGTAAACGGCAAACTGGTCACATATTCGCATGCAGACGAAAGCGGCGGCATCTGGACACTGACCGGCCTTTCCGAGGCGGATGAGACAAACCCTGTTCTTCCTTTGAATGTCAATGCAGGTGACAGGGTCACGCTTATCGGATGCGTAGAGGTGACATGTACAGGCGCCTTTGCCGACGCATCAGAGACCATTGTCCGTTATTTGTGGGGCAGGGATTTCATTCAGGCTCCAATAGTCTTAAACAAAGGAGCTTCGCCCCCCTCAAACTACCTGTCCGGGGGGAATTTTTGGTGGGTAAAGGAGGGCCTTGGAGGACAAGACGAAAAAGGCCACAACATATTTTTAAGTGAGCCTGATGAGATTAATACCATGGCCCCGGGTTATGTGACCGGTTGCGCAACGCAGGACGGTTGCCATCAGAATCTGCATGCTCCCAATACGTCCGGCACGGGTGATTTAGTCGGCAGATACGGATGCACCGGCTGCCATATGGTTGATGATACAGGTCATGACTGGCGTTATCGCCACGATTCCACCCAGGGAGGTCTTGTGACATCATATCCGTGGATGCGCATGTCAAAAGGCCATCAGTCGGCGACTGCCATGGGTCCTGAGGGGATAGCGCATGCGACCTGGAACGCGGGCGCCACACCTTCGAGCCATAATGAATATCTGGGAAATGTGGTATTGGAAAAGACCTCTTCCGGTTCCATGACTCAGCAGGGTAATACCATGACCGGCATGTGCATGGGCTGTCATCAGGAATTTAATATCCAGAACACCGCGGCTGACGGAACCGGTGACTGGATCCGGCACCCGGTGGACTGGGTTGTCCCCGACTCAGGTGAATTTTCCAACGCCTTTGGAGCCGGAGGCAGCGGCACAGGGACTTATGAACCTGATACACCCGTGGCAAGGCCAAACCTGACCGGTTGGACCACCTCCTCATCTTCCGTCAATCTGGGCTCAGACATGGTCATGTGTCTTACCTGCCATATGGCACATGGGGGGCCCTTTGACTATATGCTCAGGTGGGATTATTCCCAGACGATTGTGGGTACCACAGGCCCGGGTCAGGGAAAGGGCTGTTTCAGATGTCACACGGACAAGGACAACCCGGATTATTACGATAAGCACGAGTATCGTTGCGTTGACTGCCACACAATACACAACACGGAGAAGAAAAAGAAAAAGAAAAAGAAAAATACCCCGGTAAGGAAAGGATTTGAACCTGTCTCACACCTGCTTAATGACAAGGGTGAGGTAAAGAGAAAGGTAAAAAAATGTCCGCATGATTATGGGAAGGGAGGGGGCAAGTCCGAATAGAATTTAATGCGCCATTCCTGCGAGATCCCACATGGGTAGAAATATAGCCAGGGCGAAAAAGCCGACCACAACAGCCAGGCCAACGGTCATGAGAGGTCCGATGGCTCCTGAAAGTTGATCCACCGCGTATTCCACCTCTGTGTCATAATGGTTTGCCACTTCAGTCAGCATTTCATCCAGGTGTCCTGTCTCCTCTCCTATTGCCACCATATTGATGACCATTGGAGTGAAATACTTTGCCGACGAGAGGGGGCCTGAGATGCCGTGCCCTTCTTCAAGTCGCCGGCTTATATGATCAAATTCTCGGGAAATGGCGTAATTGCCTATGGTTCCGGAGAGAATTTCCATGGAATCGAGAACCGTCACGCCGCTGGACTGGAGAATGGCAAAGATGCTTGCAAATCTCGACATGGCCGCCTTTATGAATAATGGTCCTACAACCGGGATCTTCATAAGGATAGAGTCTCGCATATATTTGCCCTGTTCGGTCCCGAGGTAGTAAAAAAGCCCGGCTATTATCAGAAAAAGTCCTCCCAGAATAAAATACCAGTAATGGGTAAGAGTTTCATACATGAATATGCAGAGTTTAGTGGGCATGGGAAGTTCCAGCCCTGCTTTTGCGAATATTCTGACAAATTTGGGAATAACAAAGAGCAGAAGGACAAAGAAGGCAGTGACAAGGGCTATTATGACGAATATAGG
>DAOVYS010000230.1 GCA_030635485.1 Pseudomonadota bacterium
AAATTTTTTTCATAGGTCTAAATTATGATGACGACAGCTCGGTTTCAATGATTTTCCTCGCCTTATCCATTGAGATGCCTGAAAGTAAAAGTTTTTTGTCCCGGCTCTGTTTGCCGCTTTTGATAAATACTGCAGATTTGGGGATGTTAAGAAGTTTGGCAATAAAACCGATGACAGCGGCATTGGCCTTTCCCTCCACCGGAGGAGCTGTTATCCGTATTTTTAAGCGGTCCCCATGTGTTCCGTTAATTTGATTTCTGGAGGAGTTTGGTTGGATGTGAACTGCCAGAGATATTGCACCACCCTTTTTTCCCTTCAGGAAAATCATGCGCAGACCTAATCCTTGTCAATAATTACGGAAGGTTCATGCTCGTCCAGGGGATCTTCCAGAGAAAAGCTCATTTCGCCATCAAGATCCACTGCTGTTTCCGGACTGTTCTGTCCCGCATCTTGAACCTCGGGAACCTGGGATTCCGGCGCTCCCATGTCGTCAAGATCGATCTTTTCATAAAGATCCGACAGATCGTCTTGGGTCTCTTGGTGTTCAGCAGATTCAGCTGATCCTCCATTGTGAATTTCCGGTTCCTTTGCAGCCCGGAGTTCATCCGGTATATCCGGAGGCGGCGCCTCGGCAATCCTGCTCAGCGGTTTTTCATTTTCTAAATTTTCAAGATTTGTCTTCAGGAAATTGCGCAGTTCATCAACAATCCCGGTCTTGTCAGCCTTTAACCTGTCCAGATTTGTCTCAAGTTGCGTGATCTCGGCATTGGCATCTTCCTCGATCCGCCGTGCTTCATCACTGGCACGGGTCAGTATCTCATCCGCCTTTTCACGGGCCTTGGTTAATGTTTCGTCAGCCTCCTCACGGCTTTTCCGTTTCATTTCATCGGCAACTTTTTGCGCAGTGAGAATGGCATCCTGAAAGGTTCTTTCCCGGGTCTTATATGAATCAATCTCTTTTGTCAGATTTTTGACCTGTTCCTTTACTTGCTGATTTTTTTTGGACAGGAGAAGAAAATCTTCAGCAATCCGTTCCAGAAAGGCATCCACCTCCTCAACATCAAAACCACGGAATCTCACATGAAATTGCTGGGCCTGAATATCTTCTGATGTTAGTGACATGGGGTTTTCTCCTGAACGGGGTTGGTTCTAATTTCGGCATTTTATTTGAATGACGAATATTGAACGACAAATGACGAATGATGAAGTTTTTTTCACCTAATGAACCTTAAATTTACCCGAGTGTAAGGGCCAATCGCTGCAGGGTCGGGACAAGAAAACTTCTCAGGAAAATTATGGCCATGATGAGAATCATGGGAGTAAAATCGATTCCACCGCCCTGTAGTGGTAGAACCCTGCGGATCCTGTAAAGGACGGGATCGGTCACTTCTCGCAAGAAACGTACGATCGGGTTGTACGGGTCCGGGTTGACCCATGAAATGATGGCCCGGCCGATGACGATCCACATGTAAGCCGTCAGTATGAAATCGACAAGCGTGGCAAGGGCGCTTAGAAAATTTGTTATTACAAACATGATATTATAACTCCTGGTCAGCGTTTTACCCACTTTAAGAGCTGGGTAGAATTTTTATTGTAATATGAATTGAGCCATTAACACACGGGCAACGTCCCTAACCCAGATAAACTGGATTTTTTTATAAGGTACTGGACTATTTTCAGTACCCCCTTGAGGGGTATAAGTACCTTCACGAAAATATTTTTTAAGGTGCTAAATTCTGTCTGCTATTTCGGTTATCGCTATACTTGCGCGAGAATCCGGATATGTGATAAGAAAAGGCTTTTGATTTCTGATCGCCTTGACCACATGGTTGTCCACGGGGAGAGAGCCGAGAAAATCGGGTTCAATTTTTAAGAACCTTTTGAGCACAGCCTTTATGCCCTCAAACACCTCACGGCCTTCCTTTTTACTTTTTACGCTGTTTATGACCAGATTAAACCGTTTTTTCCCGTACCGTGAATGAAGGATTTTAATGAGGGCGTATGCATCGGTCATTGAAGTTGGATCCGGTGACAGAATAATAATATTTTCCTGTGACCAGTCGTTGAACCAGAGTACGGATTCGCCGATGCCGGCTGCGGAATCCACGAGTACATAATCAAATTGGTCGATGGTGTCTTCAAGTGTATTTGCAAGGAAGACCTGTTCCTCATGCGAGAGATTGGCCATCTCGGGTACGCCGGAACTTGCCGGCAATACATGAAATCCTGGCATGATCTCAATAAGGAGGCTCAAGGGATCCCTGCCTTGCTCCACTGTTTCCCGAATTGTGTGGCGGACATTAATACCAAGGGCCACATCAACATTGGCAAGACCCAGATCGCCGTCAATCAGCAGGACTTTTCTTGAATTCTTAGCCAGCGCCGCTGCCAGATTGATTGCGATAGAGGTTTTGCCCACCCCTCCCTTGCCGCTGCTGATGCAAATTATCTTTGGAGAGGCGTTTCCCGTATTACTTTTATTCATGATTGGTCTGTTTTATATGTATTACAAAAAGGGGTTGTTTATGGATGGAGACTAATTCGATTCTCTTTTCAAAAAGCTAAAAAGCTGCGCCCGTTCTTCAGTGGTGACCTGGCACGAATCTTCTCCCAGCGTTTTTGGGACATGGCAGATCGGGTCATCGCCTTCCTCCGGAGCCCGCTCAGGTTCGGCAGCAGCCATTTTTAAAACCCGGCCCAGCGCCTTCTGTCTCTCCGGCCTGGATAATCCTTTACGAAACAAAAACAGGCCGCAGAGATTTTCCTCTTTTCCGGTTATCCTTGTGGCTTCCACCGGATAGTGTCGGGCCTGTTTTTCAATAATACGAAAAAAGGCCTCTGGATCGTTGCAGGATATATAACTTGTCATGAAATTTTGCTTCCGGGCTGAACGGAATCAGATACAGCGGAAAGAATCAGCCTGTCTCCGTCCTTTACAGCCAGGACCATTCCCTGGGAAGTCGTGCCCATGAGTTTAACCGGTTTGAGATTGGCTACAATAATGACCTGCCTGCCGATCACATCAAGAGGTTCGTAAAACTCGGCAATTCCCGCCACAACCGTCCTTTCCTCAGGGGCCTTTACGGTCAGTTTCAATAGCCGGTCGGATTTTTTTATCTTTTCCGCGGCCACGATCTCGCCAACCCTGAGATCAAGCCGTTTGAACTCGTCAAATGTGATCAACCCTTCATCATCCTGAGCAGCCTGATCCCTGGATTTTTTCTTTTTTTTCCCGTCCTTTTCTTTTGTGTCCAGACGCGGGAACAAGGGAGGCCCGGGATTGACGGTAGTCCCGGATTCAAGAACGCCCCACTTAGCTTGGGAATTCAGATCCGGCTGCGAGTGGGTCCCCAACGCTGTTGCCATTTTTTGGGCTGTTTCCGGCATGATTGGATACAGGACCAGATTTATAAGCCTTAAGGTCTCAAAAAGGTGATAAAGAACCGTGTCCAACCTTCGGGCATTTGCCGGATCTTTTGCCAGGTCCCAAGGTTCAGTGGCTACAATGTATTTATTTGCACGGCTGATCAGTTCCCATACTGACTGCAGGGCACGGTTAAAGGCCCACTCTTTCATGTGCCTGCTGAATTCAACGGGCATGGCAACAGCAGCATCGGCCAGCTCCAGGTCAATGGCTGTTGCCTCGCCTGGTGATGGTATTTTGGCGCCTGCAAATTTGCCTAACATTGTCATTGATCGGCTTAAAAGATTTCCGAGATCATTTGCCAGGTCGGAATTTCGCCGAGCGGTCACGGCCGTATCGGAAAAAGAGGAGTCAAGGCCGAACGACATTTCACGAAGCAGGAAATATCTGGTCGTGTCTGTTCCGAATTTTTCAACCAGGTCGGCAGGCCGTACCATATTGCCAAGGGATTTTGACATCTTTGTCTCGTTCACGTTCCAGTAACCGTGTACGTGCAGATGTTTATACGGGGCAACACCCATGGCCTTGAGCATTGTGGGCCAGTAAATAGCGTGCGGTTTCAGGATGTCCTTTGCAATCACATGCTCCGCGCTATCCCAGTACCGTGAAAAATCAGGTCCGTCCGGGTAACCGATGCCTGTAAGGTAATTGATAAGGGCATCAAACCATACATAGGTGACAAAACGGTCGTCAAACGGCAGGGGGATTCCCCATGTGAGCCTGCTGGTCGGTCTTGAGATGCACAAATCCTCCAACCGCTCTTTTAGAAAAGAAAGCACCTCGTTTTTGTAACGGGCCGGGGTAATGAATTCCGGATTGCTCTCAATGTGGTTAATGAGCCAATCCTGATATTTGCTCATTCGGAAAAAATAGTTCTGTTCAGAGATTTTTTCGGGCACGGTCTTGTGATCGGGACATTTGCCGTCA
>DAOVYS010000238.1 GCA_030635485.1 Pseudomonadota bacterium
GACCCCGCTGCCGCCGTGGCGGACATGTCCCGGTCCGATAAGAGTCGATCCAAGAGATGTGACGCCGATGGCCCAGTTGGCATATCCAAACTCGTTTTTCAGTACATCCAGATGTATAATGCCGTTCTGAAAAGCAACCAGAAGGGTATTTGAAGTCAAAAGAGGGGCTGATCTTTTTAGAGCTGATGCAACGTCGTGCGATTTAACGCACAACATGGACGCTTCAACAGGGCCGATCTCTGCAGGCCGTGCAGAGGCCTTTACGGAAATGAGGCGCCGCCTGCCGTCTCTCTCCAGGGTCAACCCCTGGTCCGAAAGTCCGGCCGCCCTTATGTCGTCATGGTCCAGAATCCAGACTTCATTGCCTGCTTCCGCAAGCAAAGCCGCCATCAGACAACCGAGTGCGCCCGGACCTATTATTGCAATCTTCATCTCGTACAGAACTCGTTAAATGGTTGGTTTGTTGGTTTGATTGGTTGAGTAGCTAAGTAAATGTTATTTCCCCAACTAACCAATCAACCAATCAACCAATCAACCAACTAACCAACTAACCAACTAACCAACTAACCAACTAACCAATATCTGTCATACAAATCTTATTGGATCTCCGCCTCCTCCAGAATCACTCCATATCTGTAGCCAGCTCCAAAATCCCTGTTAACGCCAAGGATACCTTTGGCAATAATGATTTCATCTTTCTGCGGTATGGCTGCCGAAGTAATGACCAGATCGTGGGTGTTCTTAAGCGGATCGCCTGTCCCGTCCTGAATGTGAATCCAGTTCCTCCCCATTATGCTTAAAGAAACCTTCAGCACCTTGCCCCTGACAACGACCTCCTTTTCATCGAGTTCCGCGGCTTTTTCAAAAAGCTCTCCCACAGTGTAGCTGTTTTCGCCCTCAGCCTTGTCGACTTTTAAGTCCGCGAACGGGACAATGGCCCCTATGCTGCCCATGGGAGTGGATGCGGGAGTCTGTGTCGTCTTGGCGCCTGGCCCTTCGCTCTGAAGCGCATCGGCAAAAGTTCCGCGCCCTTTTCCCATGGCATCCATTCCGGAGGATGGCATATGATGGGCGGTCGCGGCCGAGCCGCTCTTACTACCCTCGATACCGGAACAGAATATAATCTCCTCAAAAGTACGCTCAAGTGATTTACTTTCAAAATTCTCCATGGTCATTTCAGTGACCACGCTGATCTCCTCTCCCTCCTGCACCGATGTCTCCGGCATGGCGACCCATTTTTTTCCGGATTCGGTATCCAGATGGATATAAGTGTATCCGCCTCCATTGTGCACTTCAAGAACCTTGCCGGTCAGAGTCGATTTAGAATCAATCTCGGAAGAAGTCTCCTGCGGGACGGAAACGGTCTGAGCCGGACTCGCAGTCTGACCGGTATGCTCCGCCTCGGGAGTCTCGCTGCTGCATGAAATTACCGCCAGGGCAAGTGAAAGCCCGCCAAGAATACAAATCAGTCTGTTTAACTTCATAAAAGTTCCTTATTGTTTTCTGTTTAAATTATGATGGCGTCGTAAAAAGTCCGATCTACTGCGTCGCAGCAATTTTTCAGCCACTCGACATACCATATGTATGGTCTCGCACCTGAAAAATTACTACTCCTTGGATATCGAAATTTTTACTTAGCCATCTCATGACTTTCTAATCAGCCTATTCATTTTTACCTGTAAAGGCAAAAGAGAGTTCGTCATCCTTTAAGTCCACGTCGGCAATTCCGCCCTGGGAGAGTCTACCGAAAAGGATCTCCTCGGACAGGACATCGCCTATCTTCTCCATTATGAGCCGACGCATGGGCCTGGCGCCGTAATCAGGGTCATATCCGTGAGTGGCCAGCCATGACCTTACCGCATCCGTCATTCTGATGGTAACCTTTTTCTCGGAAAGCTGAGCCTGAAGCTCGTTGATCTGTTTATCAACAACCATTTTTATTATAGACATGTCCAGGGAATTAAAAGTGATGATTCCGTCCAGCCGGTTCCTGAATTCCGGAGAAAAATGTTTTTTTACGGCTCTCTGATCCCTGCCCTTCCGATCCGTCATGAACCCGATCGGCTGTTCACTCAACTCCCTGCTGCCGACATTAGTGGTCATTATCAGAATGACATTCCTGAAGTCCGCCTTTCTGCCGGTATTGTCCGTGAGCGTAGAGTGATCCATGACCTGAAGCAGGATTCCGAAGATGTCCTGGTGTGCCTTTTCAACTTCATCCAGCAGGAGTACGCAGTAAGGATATTTCCTGATCGCATCGGTAAGCAGACCGCCCTGATCAAATCCGACATACCCGGGAGGTGCACCGATAAGACGGGCCACGGCATGTTTTTCCATATATTCGCTCATATCGAACCGTTCAAAATGAACGGCCAAGGCTGCGGCCAGCTGTCTGGCAGCCTCGGTCTTTCCTACACCGGTAGGTCCTGCAAAAAGAAACGATCCGGTAGGACGTTCAGGCGGCTTGAGCCCGGCCCTTGAACGCTTAATCGCAGTGGTCAAGGCCTTAAGGGCATGATCCTGACCGAATATCTGTCTCCTGAGATTATGCTCAAGCTGTTTCAGTTGTTCAATGTCGGACCCGGAAGCGCTTTTGGCCGGAATACGGGCCATTTTGGAAACCACGTCCTCAACGTCCCTGACCGTTGCAACCTTGCGCCGTTTTTCCGCTTTTGTAAGTCTGAAGGAAGCCCCCACTTCATCGATAATATCAATGGCCTTGTCAGGTAAAAAGCGATCATTTATATAACGTGCCGACAGTTCGGCAGCCGCCTTGAGAGCTGTCAATGAATACTTTATTGAGTGGTGTTTCTCATATTGTGATTTCAGCCCTTTTAAAATCCGACACGTATCATCGATAGAAGGTTCCAGAATATCCACTTTTTGAAACCTCCTGGAAAGCGCCCTGTCCTTTTCCACGTGATTCTTGTACTCTTCAAAAGTGGTAGCCCCGATACACCTGAGAGTGCCGGCCTGGAGTGAGGGTTTTAAAAGATTTGAGGCGTCCATGGTACTACCGGTGGTGGCGCCTGCGCCCACCACTGTGTGCATCTCGTCAATAAACAGAATGATGTTCCCATCACCTTCCACCTCTGAAATAATAGCCTTCATCCGTTCTTCAAAATCGCCGCGGTACTTGGTGCCTGAGAGCAGAGACCCCATGTCGAGCATGCGGATTTCAACACCTTTAAGGATATCCGGAACCTTTTCTTCATAAATATGCAGTGCAAGCCCCTCGGCAATGGCTGTTTTGCCGACCCCGGGTTCGCCGACAAGAAGGGGGTTGTTTTTGCGGCGCCGGCAGAGAATCTGCATGATCCGTTCAAGTTCGTGCTCACGGCCGATGAGCGGGTCTATGAGCTCCTGTGCCGCCCGCTCTGCAAAGCTTACGGTAAATCGCTCAAGGGCGGTCTTGGTTTCTTCGCCCTTTTTATCTTTCTGTTTTCCGGCAGTTCCAGGAGCAGTCTCTTTCGTGCTGTGCGAAATACATTCCACGACCGCCAGCCGGCTGATCCCTTCCGATTCAAGAAAAAAGACCGCATATGATTCCGGTTCCGCGAAAATAGAGACAAGAACGTCGGATGTATCCACCTCTTTTTTACCGCAACTCTGCACATGCGCAATTGCGCGTTGCAGGACCCGGTTAAAACCGATCGTCTGGATAGGCGTATCAGTCCTTTCCTCTTTAAGGGCCGGGATCTTGTCCAAAAAAAATTCCTGAAGCCTGTGCTTTATATGATCAGTGTCACCGCCGCACTTGACAATGATATTGGAGGCCAAATCGTCATGGAGGAGTCCGTAGAGAATATGCTCCGCGGTAACATGTTCATGTTTATGGTTCCTGGCCTCACGGATGGCCATAACCAGGGCCATTTCAAGTTTGTAATTGATCATGGTGATAAAACGCTCCTGCTGGAATCAATTAGGAATTGAGAATTACGAATTACGAATTGTTTGTAACAAAAAATTATATGCCCCTGATTCGTAATTCCTAATTCGTAATTAATTAATCATGCCTTTTCCAAGGAACACCTTAAAGGAAATTCATTTTTCTTCGCGAGATCAAAGACTATTGCCACCTTTGTCTCTGCGATTTCCCGTGTATA
>DAOVYS010000164.1 GCA_030635485.1 Pseudomonadota bacterium
GCTAAAACCACCGAACTGTAACTGTTCTGCAGCGCACCCCAAGGGCACTTCCTGCGGGGCGCTTCATAGCATAGGGAGGCAAGCAGGTTGATCAGCTATACATCATCAGTATGCTGGGCAACCTGATTGTCTTCCTATGGAGTGCTGCTGAATAGTTACCCTACTATTTCCCCAGAATCGACACCTTGTCCCAGTATTCAGGCGGCATATCCCTTGCCATTCTGAGGGCTCCCGCGCAACCGATATATTCAGGGTCATCTACACGAGTCACCCTTACCTCGCCGTAATCGGTAAGCAGCCGCTGAATCTCTTTATCAATCCCTCGTATCCTTGATCCGCCTCCGGTAAGATAGATGTTTTTTAATGCCTCTTCCTGATCATCAGGGTCAAATCCCATGATAACGGATATCATCTGTTCAATGATATCCGGAATAATGCTTTCGCAGATACTTTTTATTATTTCCGTAAGATCGTAAGTACTCGGTTTACCTTCAGACCGGAGAGTGACCATTATGGGTTCTTTAATATTCCCGACAAACGAATGAGCTTCTTTTATTCCACGCACATATCTTGGAGTCACCTGTACAGCCGGGTATTGCTGAACAATTGCGGTCTCAAGACGGTCGTCAATGTAATCCCCGCCTTTTGGAATTGAGACCTGGTCGTCCGGCTGCGGGACTGTGCCTCTGATGCCGCAGATGTCAATCGTGCCGGCGCCGATGTCGATAATGATACAGTTGTTGAGTTTATTAAGTTCATAGGCGACCATGAACGCCTGGGACACGACCATGGAGGTCTTCATAAACTCATTGGCCAGAGAGGAGATAAGTTCCTTGCTCACATGAGAGGCACGCGAAGGAACACCTATTACACCGCAGACATCTATATCCTGCCCCTGTTTTGCCTTGTCCACCATATATTTTAAAAGTTCATAAGCTGCATTGTAATCCTTGTCGCCCGAGTCCTTGATAACTCCATCTTCAAGCGGGTAATATAGTCTGAGTGCTGAATGGTTTTTTAGCGCCTCTTCGCCGAACACCTGGGTCTTTCCAAGCAGTTTTACGCCGATTATGTCCTTGGGATAGCCCACCACGGAACGGATCATGCCTTTAAAACCGGTGTCGGTAATAATAGCTGTCTTGGATGTGCCCATGTCGATTCCGACAACCAGCTGTTTTTTGTCGCTGTCGGTTAAATTTTCCGTCATATAGATTTCCTGATTAGTGGATTTTTTATGCGTGCCCCTAAAATCATCATGTTAATTACAATGGCCGGTTAGAATTTGTCAAGATAATAGGAGGCTGCTAGGTCCAGGTCTGCCCTTTACCCATAAATACTGTATTGGTAAAACCCCGAAGGGGTGGAGGCGTATAGCCGGTGTGCTTTAAGCCACCGGTAACGGATAGCCCAAACATATCAGTCATGAAGGGACACCGTTTTGAGGGGGATCGGCCAAAGTAAGGCGTCGTCCCTTCAGGACGATCCTCTGTATACACCCCATACCGGTGGCTGAAGTACACCGGCTATACGCCATTTCCCCTTCGGGGAATAAAAGTTACACCGAAGCCTACGTAGGGTGTGCATTGCGCACCATTTAAGCTATAACGCTCTCATATGTTCCGGCTTCAGGCCGATTTTTCCTGAAATCGCCTGATCAATGAGGTCGAGAATCCGTTCTTTGTCGCGGGAGAGACGGCCCTTTACGGGCAGATAATTGGAGGCATGGTTTGATTGGAACTGAACACGGTCTGCGTGGATGTTGAACACCAGAGATTTCAATTCCTCAAGCATTCCAATGGAGTCCGGCATGTGAAAAATACCTTTTTTATAATCAGAGTAGAGAGAGGTGTTTTCAAGAAGCATCAGTGTGAGGACGCTTATCTGATTAGGAACCATCCGGGTCAACACCTCCCCGGTAGCCTCGGCATGGGCAATGGACAAATCAACACCGCCGATTCCAAGAAGGACGGTAACGCAGAGAAAGAGGCCGGATTCTCTCACTCTTTTCCCTGCCTTGATCATGGATTTTGAATCCGCCCCCTTTCGTATAGCGGTCAGAATTCGGTCATGGCCGGTTTCAAGGCCCATATAGACCCTGTCCAGACCCAGATCTTTTAACTCTTTTAACTGGGCCACGGACTTGGATCTTATGCTTTTTGCATTGCCGTACAGACTTATCCTGTTAACCCATGGAACCATTTTCCTGATTTTTTTGAAAAGGGCTGTAAGTCTTTTATGAGGCAGGATAAGGACATCGCCGTCCGCCAAAAAGACCCTGTTTTGCCTTTGGCAGTACTGCCCGGCAAATTCTAAATCTTCCTGGATTATGCTTTGATCCTTTATGCGGAATTCGACATCTTTATAAGTCCCGCAAAAGGTGCATCTGTTGTGGGAACAGCCCACCGTAACCTGAAGGATTATACTGAAAGCCTCGGCCGGAGGCCTGATGATGTTGCCTTCGTAGTGCATGTGCTAGGTGGGGTATGGGTTGCTATCCGTTATTCTTTTCAAACTCCTTCATGAACTCCACAAGCGTTTCAACTCCTTCCCTGGGAAACGCATTATATATGGATGCCCTGACTCCGCCCACCGACCGGTGACCCTTTAGCCCGTTCAATTCTCTGGATGTCGCCTCCTGGATAAATTTTGTCTCAAGATCAGGATCAGGGAGGTTAAAGGTTACATTCATGAATGATCTGGATGCGGTCCGGGCGTGACCCTTGTAGAATTGTGAATCGTCAATGGTCTGATAGAGCAGGGCGGCCTTTTCCCTGTTTAGTTTTTCAATTGCATCCACGCCTCCCAGATTTTTGAGCCATTTCATGACAAGTCCGATTGTGTAAACGGCAAAACATGGAGGTGTATTGAACATCGAACCTTTATCCGCATGCGTTGAATATTTGAACATTGTAGGCACGGTATCCGGCGTTTTGGAAAGGAGGTCATCTCTGATTATCACCAGAGTGGCCCCTGCCGGACCGATATTTTTCTGGGCCCCGGCAAAGATTATGCCGAATGATGACACATCGATCTTTCTGGACATGATATCCGAAGACATATCACAGACAAGCGGCGCATCCGAGACAGGGAATTCATGATACTGGGTTCCGAAGATCGTATTGTTGGAGACAAAATATGTATATTCCGAATCAGCAGGCAGTGTCAGGTCCGAGGGCGCCGGCACATGGTCGAATCCGCTCTCTTCGCTTGTGTATGCCACATTGACATTGCCGAACAGCCCGGCCTCTTTTATAGCCTTTTTTGACCATACGCCGGTATTCAGATAGGTGGCTGTCCTCCCTTTTGAAAGCAGATTCATCGGAACCATTGCGAACTGGGTTGACGCCCCTCCCTGAAGGAAAAGGACTTTATAATTGTCAGGCACGGAAAAGAGTTCTCTTACAAGACTCTCCGCCTCTTCGGCAACCGCCATGAATTCTTTGCTGCGGTGACTCATTTCGATGAGACCGATGCCCGTGTTATTGAAATTGACTATGTCTTTAGCAGCCTGAGTCAAGACCTCGTAAGGCAGTGTGGCCGGCCCGGCGCTGAAATTGTAAATTCTGTCAGCCATTATATCCTCCAAATAGATTTGAAAAAACGTAACTGTTCACCAGAGGTACGAACTTACGGGACCCCGGGTATGGGGTACTGGTGAACGCTTACGAAAAAACTTGCCTTCATTTGATGACCGTTTATAAAGAGGTCAGCATTATATCAGAGATTTTGTTTCTGTCACTTATTTCCCCCGGTTATTTTTTTCTATGAAACACACCAATTCAGCCATAATCCTGCTAGGCCCCACGGCAGTGGGTAAGACCGAGTTGTCTTTAAGTATTGCCGAAAAGTATTCCGGCCGGATAATCGGCGTGGATTCTCAGCAGGTTTACCGTTATATGGATATCGGTACTGCGAAACCCTCGCCTGAAGAGCGGGCAAGGGTTACTCATCATCTGATCGATGTGGCTGACCCGGATGAGGATTACAATGTTGCGCGTTTTATCAAAGAGGCTGGTCAAGCAATCGCGGTGATCCGAAAACAGGGTGACATCCCGATACTGGCAGGGGGAACCGGGCTTTACTTTAAGGGACTTTTGGAAGGACTTTTTGATATTGATCCGGTGGATCAGGAAATCAGGGAAAATTTAAGAAAACAACTGGAAGGGGAGGGCAGGCAGAGTCTTTATGATGAACTTTGCCGATGCGATCCCGATTCGGCTGCCCGGATCCATCCAAACGACACCCAGCGTCTGATTAGGGCTCTGGAGATTTTCAGATCCACCGGCATGACATGGTCAAAGCATCTTGCCTCTCAAAAAACCGAACCCGTTCTTACAAATGTGCTTAAACTGGGACTGACCCGCGACAGAGAAAGGCTTTATGAGCGGATAGACATGCGTGTTAAGCAAATGGTTGATTCAGGATTTGTCCACGAAGTTAAAGATCTCCTTAAAATGGGATACCACGGAGACCTTAACTCAATGCAATCAATAGGTTATCGCCACATGGTCAATTTTCTTAAAGGCGTTTGGAGTTGGGAGGAAAGCCTGGAGTTTCTTGCCAGGGATACCAGACGGTACGCGAAAAGACAGTACACATGGTTTCGTCGTGACACTGAAATTGCCTGGTTTGATCCTGGGCAAAAGGATGAGATTTATTCCCTTATCGATGCGTATTTGATACGTTCGTGAATTGCATTCTTCCTTGACACAAAGAAATAAATACCATATTCATTCTTTATGAAAAAGAAAGAAATCATAAAATCCCTTATAAAGGACTTTCATTATAAAGCTCTGCCTGAGTTCAGCCCCAGAGCCATATCCATTCCTCTGAATCTGAATAAGATTATTTCCCTTATAGGGGCAAGGAGAAGCGGGAAAACCTATTTGTTGTACCAGACGATAGGGAGCCTGTTAAAGCAAACAGAAAAATCCAGCATCATTTTTGTCAATTTTGAGGATGAGCGGCTGGATATTACCGGCATAGAGTTGGATCTCATACTGCAAGGATACCGGGAATTGTATCCAGGATGCAGGCTGGAATCATGCTATTTCTTTTTTGACGAAATTCAAAATGTTCCTGGCTGGGAAAAATTTATCAGAAGGCTTTTTGACACGGTATCAAAGCATATTTATCTGACAGGCTCCAACGCCAAAATGCTCAGCACGGAAATAGCCACATCACTGCGGGGACGCAGCATTAGTTACGAAGTTTATCCATTGAGTTTCAGTGAATATCTTTCCTTCAAAGGGATCCCTATGGATCTATATGTTTCGGAAACAAAAGGAGCGGTTTATAACGCACTGGAGACATATCTTGTCTCCGGAGGATTTCCCGAGTTGCTCGCCGTGAAAGACAATGATGTAAAAAACCGTATTTTACAGGAATATTTTGATGTTATGCTGTTCAGGGACCTTGTGGAGCGCTATAGCATAAAAAATCTTATTGCTTTAAAGTTTTTTCTTAAGCGCCTTTTCGCAAGCGCCACCAAGCAGGTTTCCATTAATCGAATCTATAACGACCTTAAATCCGCCGGAATAAAAATAGGCAAAAACAGCCTCTATGATTTTATGAGGATGGCAGAATCAATTTTTCTGGTTCACACGATAAAAAAATATTCGTCAAAGATATCTATACAGGAGTTTGGCGAACGAAAAGTTTTTGTTATTGATAACGGCCTTCTCAGTGCCGTTGTTTTTCAATTTTCCGCAGATACGGGAAAGGCGATGGAGCAGACAGTGTTCTGGGAACTGAGGAGAAGAAAAGATGCTGTATACTTTATGAAAAACGGATTTGAATGTGATTTCATAACCGTTTCCGCAAGTGGAAGCAAAGAGGTTATTCAGGTATGCTATGATATCAGCAACCCTTACACCTTAAAGCGTGAGGTAAAAGGCATTACAGCGGCCTCCCGAAAACTTGGACTCTCCAGAGGAACTATTATTACATACGATGAACAGGATACGATAAAGGAAAAAGGCGTTAGCATCGATATGGTTCCTTTGCCCATTTTTCTTTGTCAAAACTGATGGTGAGGAATGAACCTATGAAAAGACTTCCTATAGGAATACAGACATTTTCTGATATTATTCAAAATGATTATCTGTATGTGGACAAGACTGAGAAGATATTCGATCTCGTAAAAAATCCAAAGGGAGTATATTTTTTCTCCAGGCCAAGACGGTTTGGGAAGAGCCTTTTGATCTCCACATTGAATGAGATATTTGAAGGTGAGAAGGAACTTTTTAAGGACCAGTGGATATACAATTCCGATTACGACTGGGGAAAACACCCCATTGTAAGGATCGATTTCAGTAAATCAAAGGCACGAAACAGCGATGAACTGATAAACTATATTGTATATCAGCTTGATAAAACAGC
>DAOVYS010000126.1 GCA_030635485.1 Pseudomonadota bacterium
AACCCCGCATCTTTTATTGCCTTTACAACCCCGGCCAAGGTCTCGTGCCGTTCTTGGACAAGAGTTTCAGGGGCCTCCATACCAAGGCCCTTCATAAAGCGCACACCTTCGGTATAGGATCCACGCGGATTCAGCTTGATATATTCATCGATTGCATCCGCATCATCGGTTCCTGTCAGAGATATGCCTACCTGCTCTGCAAAGGAAGAGGCCAGTTCTTCACTTTTGAGCAACGTCCTAAAGTGGTTCAGAAATGCGGACAGCGGGGTTAAGAGTGGCTCAAAACCGCGTGAGACAAGCTCCTTTTCGATCGCTTCCACTAAAATCCGTTCAAGAGAGGTGGTGGATCTGTAATTTACAAGGGAGACATCAACACATAAAAATCTTTTCCCGGAATCCTTGACCCGCCTTAATCCTTTGTGTTGATCCGACAACACCTCGGACCCGATGCAGCCGGAAAGCCAGGCGGTCAGAACAGCGAGAAAATGAGACTTACCTGATCCAAAATCGCCCTGAAGAAAAAATCCTCTGCCGTTCTCCTTTAATAAGGCATCGGACAGTATCGTAAGATGCGATGTTATATCAGAGGTGAATACAAAACATTTTGAAATGGATTCTGATTCGGTTCTGCCCTCTTCAAGACGTATGACTGTCCGAACTTCAGGTACTTCAACAAGATCGCCGATCTGAAAAGAACTACTCATTCTTTTGCCCCAAGAACATTTCTGATTTTCCGAATCCTGCCGTATAATTTTTTTTCTTCCGGATGCAGTTCAAGCAATTTTTCATAAAAATTCAATGCCCTGACTAGATCTTTCACCTTCTTGCAGGCAGCGGTATAGGATGAATGGATATATATGTCAGCCGGATTGAGTTTAAGCAATTCTTCCATAATTGGAATCGCCTCTATATGCTTTCCTGATTTGGGAAGAGCAAAAGCCAGCTTACGGAGAATCTTAGGGTCTGATTTTCCCCGGGAAAGATGCTCATACTGTTTTATTGCCAGTTCGGGTTTTCCCGCCCGCCTGCAGAGGGAGGCGTATATCTCTTTGTAAACAGGAGGCCGTGACGGAATCTTCGCAATCCTCTCCATTCGCAAAAGGACTGGCTCAAGACCGTCGCGCCGGATCTCAAGTTCTGTTAGTTCCCACAACCCCTGTGGATTGTCCGGAAGGATCTTCAGCCATTCATGACATGCTTCGATGGCCTCTTCAAGCCGATTTTGGGCTGCAAGCGCCTTAACTCTCCACCGAAAGCCTGTCTCCTGATCCATTTCCCATTTGACTACAAGTTGGAGTATCTGTTCCCACTCTTTCAACTCCAACAGACATGAAAAGATCCCCTTTTGTCTATATGATACGATCTTCGTCTCTTCGGCAGCCTCCTCATAATATTGAAGCGCTTCTGTAAACCGTTTGAGCCCAAAGAGCGCATCCGCCACAACAAGATTGGAATATGGATTGGAATGGTTTAGTGAAAGCGCCTGCATCCCGATACTCAACGCCTGCTCATAATTCCCCGGCCTTGAAAGCGCCGCAGCCTGCCTGGTCAGCCAGAAGGGGTTGTTCCTGTTCCCTTCAAGGTATTCAAACTCAGCAAGACGGGAAGCTTCGATGCTTTTGCCACTTCTGATTAATTCTCTGTATTCGTTATATCTTTGCGAGGTCATTGCCGGTATATTCTAAAATCCTACAGCTACGGCTTTACAACTAGATGATATGTTTCTGTAGGCCATCTTGAATAATTGTCTTTTCGTCCGATCTCGGCGTCACAGCAAAAATGAAAAATGCTCACATATGCCTAATATGCGGAGTTTATACCCGAATGGGTGCTTTTTCATTTTTACTGTTCCTTGACCTCGAACGAAAATCCTAAATCATTCAAGATACCCTGTATTTGTTAATCTGATATCGAGAAGTCACTTTTCCTTTTTCTTGTTTGACAAAACGCGATGATCACCTTTTTTGTTTCCTGATTCAATACCATCATCCGAAGAGAATCTATACCCCAGTCCGTCGCATTCAGGGCATTCTTCCCAGGATAAAAGGAATCTGCTCACTCCTTTAAAATAACTTATTTGACCTGATCCTCCGCAGATTTCACAAGGCTTTTTCATAATAATAGCTTTACCAACTTCATTTTATAGTCATTTCGTAACTATTCAGCGTGATGCCGCAATATAGCTATAGGGTGTCTTGAAAAATTAGAATTTTCGTTCAAGATCAAGGCGTGCCCAAAATTTTACCGGAGGCATATAGTTGATATTCCGAGGATAAAATTTTGGGCACAACGCAGAGATTGGGCGAAAAGACAATTTTTCAAGATACCCTATAACCAGGGAGCTGTAACTATTCACTAGATACAGGCAACCTGATCTTGAAAACAGTCCCCTCGCCCTCCTTACTCTCCAATGTGCAGGATCCTCCATCCTGGCACTCTATTATATTCTTTGAAATACTTAAACCCAGGCCCGACCCATGAGTCTTGGTGGTATAAAACGGCGAAAACACCTTGTCCTGATCAGCCTCCGGTATCCCGCAACCATTATCTATTATGGAAATCTCCACAGCATCTCCATTATGCTCCGCATTGATTGCAAGATGGCCTCCCCCATCCATTGCCTCAATTGAATTCTTGACCAGGTTTAAAAGCACCTGTTTCAGCTGATTCCTGTCCCTTTCAATTATTATCTCCTTTTTGTCCGTCTTAAAACTGGTGCTTATGTTTTTATCCTCACAGTCAGCCTTGGCAAGAGAATGGATCTCATCAAGAAGAGAGATGACCTCAATCTGTTCCACGGTCATGGGGTTCGGCATATAGAACTCCTTTAGTTGCTTGAGAAGGTCCTCTAGCCTTAAAACTTCTTTTAAAATAATATCCAGTTTCTCCCTGGCCTTTTTGTTTTTAATATGCCTGGCCAACTGGCGCGCAAACCCTCCGATCATCATCAGAGGATTCTTGATTTCATGGGATATCTCGGCAATAAACTGTCCCAGGGCCGCAAGCCGCTCAGACCTGGAAATCTGTTTCTGCAGATTTTTTGTTTCAGTAATATCCCTTACAATGCCTGTAAAAAACAACTTGTCGTCAACTTCGGTTACGGAAAACGAAATATTTGCGACAAAGGTTTTTCCGTTTTTTCTCGTGGCAATGAGTTCCGTATCATGGCCGATCTGAGACGGCACCCTGGTCTTGGCATAACGTTCAACTGAATTACGGTGTTCCTTGCTGCATCCAGGGGTCATGATGATATTCAAATCGCGCCCAATCACTTCAGCCCGGCCGTACCCGAAGATCCTCTCAGCCGCCTTATTAAAAAAATAGACCTTATGATCCTGATCAATGGTCACAAGGCCCTCATTGGTGTTATCAACGGCAGACTTAAGGATGGCCAACTCATGATTGTTATCGTCTTTTTTGCCCATCTTTCTTACCCCCTGTTTACAAAAGCATCTTTCTCTCTCCCTCTGATTTTCGCAGCTTCTTCCATAAAAGGATATATCAAGAAGTTACACTATTTTTTGCGCAAACAGTCAGAAAAATACAAAATTTTCAATCATAATAGAATAATTGGTATTATGTCCCTAGATTTCTTGTTCCTAGATTTCCGAGGGGAAAAAGGACTCTGGTACACGTAGCAGCCGCATGCGGCGAGGCGTCATTAAAAGAGCTAAAGAACTTACTGAATCAGTGCTCTACTCTACCTAGATTCTTCACAACCGCAGGCAGATAAATTTTGACAATAGTCCCTTTGCCTAATTCAGAATCAACCGCTATCCAGCCATCATGGTTCTTGACAATACCGTATACTGCCGCCATCCCAAGACCACGACCCTCAAACTTGGTTGTGAAAAAAGGTTCGAATATTCGAGTTTTTGTCTCTTCATCCATGCCCTTGCCGTCATCGGTTATCGTCAGGCTGACATAATTTCCAGGTTTTAATCCAGGGAAATCTACGGCAGTCTCATCTGTTATCATCGTATTTCTACAGACAATCCGAATTTGGCCCTTACCATCCATCGCTTCAACCGCATTGGTCAGAACAGCGACCAGCGCCATCTGCATCTGCGTCAGGTCGACTTTTACATTAAAAATACCCGGAGGCTCTGTATCCACAGATATGGCGGAATCAATGGTATGTCTGACCAAAGGCAGCGTATCTCTTACGAAATCACTCAATGATATCGTTTCAGCCTGATATTTGCCGCCTCTGGCATAGGCCAGCAATTGAGCGGTCAGTCGGGTCATTCGGCGAGTGGAATCTTTCATTTTCCCGGTATAATCAGCTATATTCTCATTGCCGGGGAAATTCATCTTAAGTAAATCGATGTTTCCTATAATCGCAAATAAGGCGTTGTTAAACTGGTGGGCAATGCCTCCGGCCATGGCTGATATGGCATCCATCTTCCGGGACTGGGCAAGCCAGGCTTCGAGTTTCTTTTTCTCTGTGATATCAATAAAGGTGTCGAGCAAACATTCTTTACCACCTAAGAACATGGTGGTAGCAGTTTTTAGAATGGGGACTTCTTCTCCATTTGCCGTAAGCAATATGCGCTCAGAGTTATCCACTTTTTGTCCAAAATCGGTAATCGGACACTTTCCCTCTTCCGCAGGGCAAATATACTTATGGCATACGTGACCTATAACCTGCTCTTTAGGGGCTCCTATCATTCTGATAGCAGCAGGATTGGCATCAACAATTATGTGTGTTTCCGCATCGATGACCACGATTCCTGCTTGTATGGAATCCAGTGTGCTCTTTAAACGCTTTTCACTTTCTCGCAATGACTGCTCTGCCAGCACCCTATGCGTAATATTTCGAGCGATCTCAGCTAATCCGACAACTTGACCGTTATCGTCTTTTATTGGTACGGCACGATTGTCCCAATAAGACTCACCTACAATATCCATAGCAGGATGATGCATAATTTCATTTTCAATATTTCCGGTTTCCAAGGCTTTTATGCAAGGGCAACCTGGGCAAGGGGTATCTCTATCCTGAAATATTTTATAGCAATAATGCCCTACAAGATCATGAGCAGATTTATCAACTACGGAAGCTGCGGTCTTATTTGCCCAAACTATTCTCAAATCCGTATCAAATTGCATTATCATATCAACAGAAGCATTGAGAATGGTCCGTTTTTGTTTCTCACTTTTCCTCAGTTCCTCTACCCTTTGTTCTAATTCTGCGTAGGTTGGTTTTTCAGTCATCGGTGAAAACTCCAGTTCCTTAAATATTCAATTCTCACTATTCATTATTCAAATTTTCTTCTTCGCTGTTTTCCGACTGGCATATCAGAGAAAAGGGGCTCCAAGGACTTAATGCGTAATCCGTAAACCTATTTCTTACCTTTACTTTCAAATTTTGATTTCAGGAGATCTCCCAGGGTTCCAAATGAGCCGGATGATTTATTTGCGCTCTTTTTTACGTAGTGGGCCAAATCTTTTTTACCGCTGCGCTTTTCATCAGCCTCCGAACTTGCTGACGGTATTACGAGTGAGATGCGTTTGTTATCAACATCCACGCTTTCAACCCGTACTTCAACCGTCTGACCTTCGGTTATCACTTCACGCGGATGGTTGATTTTTCTGCCTGCGCCAAGATTTGAGATATGGATGAGGCCGTCCACTCCGGGTTCCAGTGTTACGAACACGCCGAACTGGGCCAGACGAACGGCCTTTCCGGTAACCACGGAGCCTTCGGGATATTTTTCATGGACATTGTCCCACGGGTCGGCCAATGTCCCCTTCAGACTAAATGAAAACCGTTCCGCATCCCAGTCCAGTTTCAGCACAGCCACTTCCACCTCCTGGCCGACTTCCAGATATTCATGAATGTCTGTTATCCGGGCCCAGCCGACCTCGGAGATGGGAAGAAGCCCCTCTATGCCTCCGATATCCACAAATGCGCCGAAATCCCGAATTGAAACCACTGTGCCCTTTACAATCATGCCTTCCTGTAAAGTTAATTTCAATGCCTCCTTCTGCTTTTCCCGCTCTTCTTCCAGGATCGCCCGCCGGGATAAGATAATATTTCGGCCGTTCTCACGATATTCTATTATCTTAAAGGAGATATGCTGATCGAGAAACTCTTCGTTGTTATCGCTCCTGCGGAGTCCTGACTGGGAAAAGGGGCAGAACCCCCTGATATTGCCCGATATCTTGATTTCAAAACCACCCTTGATCTCTTTTTCAACATAACCTTCCACTGGAATGGAATTTTCAAATGCCTCTTCCAGGTGAAGCCTTGCCGCCTCTCCCCCCAGATTCACGGTAAAGAGCATCTCATTATTCCTTGCAGACAGGAAATAGGCCTCAACCGTATCCCCTTCCTGCACACTGATATTGCCTTCACTATCTAAAAGCTCGCCTCCTGAAATATATCCTTCGCTCTTTCTGCCCAGGTCGATAAAGACCCACTCCTTAGTAATCCTGACGACCACGGCCTTGATTTTCGCTCCAGGAACAAGCCGCCCCTTGTCCTCAAAATCCTGCTCCAACATTTCCGCAAAGCTGGCTTCCCCGGTTTCTTCCATCATCATTTTCAATTAATCCTCAAATGGTTTAAATATAAATGCTGCTTGCCATAATAAACTTCACTGTAACCAATCACGCACCGGCAAAAGCCGCTGGATCGCAACCCTTACCCTGTGAACGCTTTTTTACTCGTAATCATAAATATTCGCACCCGACCTACATAAAAACAACGTCTTATGTAGGTCGGGTTATGCTTCGCTAACCCTGAAAAAGGGCGGGTTTGGAACCCGCCCCTACAATTGATTTTATTGGGGAAAGGGTTGGCCGAATATTTACTCATCAAACAAAGGGAGCGCCTATATCAACCCGCTCTGTATGAAGTGAGGGACAATCAATTATGCAGAAACAGGGCTGACCATCTTTACCCAGCATCTCTCCGGGATTGACGAGCAGGGTATTTCCGACCTTTTCCACTTTATAGCGGTGATTATGGCCGCAACAGACCACTTCAAATGCTCCCTGGTGGGCCAATCCCCTTGCCATTTCCGGATAATGGACAAACGCCACTCTTACGCCCCCGGCCTCAACAGCCCCCAGGACGCCATGGTGGGTAATAGTCGGAAATTTGGTGCCGCACCACTGAGAAATCAGGTGCTGGTCTCCCGGATTATTGCCGTAAACAAGGTGAACCGCCCCGCCGAATAATGCCAATTCGTCCAGCATAAAGGGCGAAATGAGATCACCGCAGTGAATCATCATGATCACTCCGTAAGAATTGCAGTATGTTACCGCAGCCCTCAAATTCGGGATATGATCATGGGTATCGGAAAGTATCGCTATTCTCATATTGATCACCTTACTTTTTTTTGTAACTATTCAGCCTGATGCCGAAATATAGCTAAAAACACCGAACTGTAACTATTCTGCAGCGCTTCATAGGGAGGCAAGCAGGTTAATCAGCTATACATCATCAGTATGCTGGGCAACCTGATCGCCTTCCTATGGAGTGCTGCAGAATAGTTACCCCCATAACAATACATTCAAACGAAGCAGCTGAAGACAAG
>DAOVYS010000035.1 GCA_030635485.1 Pseudomonadota bacterium
GATCCTCCTTAAGCTGATATCATGTAAGGGGGATAACCGTTGTCTGGTTGCCTTACCCCCGTGATCAGTTACGATATTATTATAATCTATCCATAATCCATAAATTTGTCAAAATTTATGGAATGAGAATCCATAAATTCTAACAAATTTATGGATTATGGGTCCATGAATTTCCATTCAAGGCTGCAATATTTTGTGAAATAAGATCGGTTTGAGATATCAAACCGGATTTTTTCCAGGTAGAATAGTTTCAACCGAATTTGATTTATCATCACAGAGGCAGGCCTTGAGATCAAGGTGAACCGCAGGTTTTATAAATTGAACAGGATTGATAAGAGCGGTAAGGTCGCGGGGGCGCGGGGACAGGCGCTGGAACTTCGCGGCAACTCAGACGAGATAAAACTTAGGATCATGGATTAATGGCGTCGCATTTTAAACAACCTGCCCGGCATAAAGGGGGAAATTTATTTTGGCAACCGAATGGTTTATAGGGCTGAATCCGATCCTGCA
Source organism: Pseudomonadota bacterium (assembly GCA_030635485.1). Taxonomy (GTDB): domain Bacteria; phylum Desulfobacterota; class Desulfobulbia; order Desulfobulbales; family DAOVYS01; genus DAOVYS01. Next base: position 511 of record DAOVYS010000035.1, read on the forward strand.
GGCTTTGATAGCGACATTATTTACCTGGTTTGTTACCGCGTTGGGAGCGGGCGTAGTTTTCTTTTTTAAGAGCATCAACAGAAAAGTATTGGATGGTATGCTTGGATTCGCCGCAGGTGTCATGATTGCGGCGAGTTTCTGGTCCCTTCTGGCGCCTGCCATTGAGATGGCGGAGGAATCGAGTCTTCCTGCATGGTTCCCTGCAACAACAGGATTTTTACTGGGAGCCTTTTTTCTTTGGGTGGTGGACAAGTTACTGCCTCATCTTCACATGGGCTTTCCTTCAGAAGAAGCCGAGGGGATTAAAACAGGCTGGCAAAGAAGTATTCTTCTTGTCCTGGCAATAACTTTGCACAATATACCTGAAGGGCTTGCCGTAGGCGTTGCATTCGGTGCGCTTGCAGCTGATTTGCCTTCAGCATCATTGGCAGGTGCGGTCGCGCTTGCCATTGGGATAGGTATTCAGAATTTTCCTGAAGGAACAGCGGTTTCAGTCTCTTTGCGTAGAGAAGGTCTATCCCGTTTCAAGAGCTTCTGGTATGGGCAATTATCCGGGGTTGTTGAACCTGTTGCAGGCGTTATAGGCGCGGCTGTAGTCATTTTGATACGGCCCATTCTGCCGTATGCCTTATCTTTTGCGGCAGGGGCCATGATTTTTGTGGTTGTTGAGGAACTTATACCGGAATCGCAGCTGGGAAAGAATACCGATATTGCAACAATGGGCGCGATTGTAGGATTCGCCGTAATGATGACATTGGATGTTGCGCTTGGTTAGTATTAGTAAGGCCACCCGTACGTACTCTGTTTCGCTGTAAGCGGTCACAGGTGGTGCAGGTGTGCGTAATTAGGGCGACAGGTTATAGCTAACTATAGCGGGTTGCCCTGATTACGTGCAGATGCGCCGCATGTGACCGCTTACTCTTCGTCTCTTAATGCCAGGGGAGGAGCAAGTATCTCAGACCATATGACAGCATTTCGAAGATCCTGGATAGAGCAGGAGCAGGTTGAACTATTGGGAAGAGGCGCATCTGTTGTCTGCCCGGAGATTTTGTCTTGTGTGGGCATCGGCCTGATTTCGGTATCATCATTTTCCTCCCAGGCCGAAGCTGGGTACATATCATCTGAAACAGGGACCTGTGGGGGAACGCTCTTTGCCTGGCGCCTGTTATCGTCTCTACCTGGTGCGTTGCCGGAACGATAGGTCAAAAGTTTTTTTCTGCGCCATGATAAAAAGCGCCAGACAAAATATATTACCAGCAACAGGATGTAGATATCGTCGAATTTCATTTTGGGATCAGTCCTTTTCTTTTTCTTTAGACCCGATTTTTGTACGCATCCGGGTGTCGGCCACAATATTTTTCATTTTGTAATAATCCATTATACCCAACTGCCCATTTCTAAATGCCTCGGCCATGGCCAGCGGAACTTCGGCCTCTGCCGCAACGACCTTGGCCCTCATCTCCTCAACCCTTGCCTTCATCTCCTGTTCGACCGCGCAGGCCATGGCCCTTCGTTCTTCAGCCTTGGCCTGGGCGATTTTTTTGTCTGCCTCGGCCCGGTCGGTCTCCAGTTCTGCGCCTATGTTTTTGCCCACATCGACATCAGCGATATCAATGGAGAGAATTTCATAGGCTGTCCCGGCGTCCAGGCCTTTGGAAAGAACTGTTTTTGAGATGGTGTCAGGGTTTTCGAGAACGTTTTTGTGGGTATTCGCGGAACCGATCGTGGTTACAATGCCTTCCCCGACCCTGGCCAGAATGGTCTCCTCGCCCGCGCCGCCGACCAGCCTTTCAATATTTGCCCGCACAGTGACCCGGGAAATGGCCTTCAACTGGATGCCGTCCTTGGCCATTGCGGCCACGAGCGGAGTTTCTATCACCTTGGGGTTTACACTCATCTGGACAGCTTCTAAAACATTTCTGCCTGCAAGGTCGATTGCGGCCGCCCTGTTAAAATCAAGCGCAATATTGGCCTTGTCCGCCGCAATCAGGGCCTGAATAACGCGTAATACATTGCCGCCTGCAAGATAGTGGGATTCAAGACTGTCAACATTAATGTCCAGCCCGGCCTTGACGGCCATGATCTTTGATTCAACTATGAGTTTGGGCGGCACCTTTCTGAACCGCATGAATACTATGTTGAACAAGCCTACCCGTGCGCCCGAGACAAGGGCCTGGACCCAGAGGGCAATGGATGATCCCACAAAAAAGAATAGGACAATTACCGCGCCGAACAGGATTAACAGACCAATCTGACTGAAATTCATAGTGACAACCTCCATTGGACCGATGACCGGTCATTACCCATTTTGGGATCGTACGATGTAAATATTCGGCTTGATGCCGGCAAATAGCTAAAATCACCAAATTGCAAATATTTGCCGTACGATAACCTGATTAGCGGTCACTTCCGTAACCACCAATTGAGAACCTTTGTCAATATAATCGCCCCGGCTGACCACATCCAATCTTTTGCCGTCTATCATAGCCATGCCTGCGGGATGCAGGTTTGTTACGGCCGTGCCTTCCGCGTTAACGTAATCGGCAAGTTCGGGCGATTGAGAAACCACTCCCTCATCACTGGATAGTTTATATCTGAGCGTGACCGGGGACCTTGCCAACATCTTCAAGCCTATTATTACCAGAACGGGAATAATGATTATGTCAAAAGCGATGAAGAGAGCAGCAGTTGCCGATGAAAAACCGGTATATACAATATAGAGTGAATAGCCGATCAATCCCATGGCCATGAGCGAGAGGATGCCGGCTGAAGGGATGATGATTTCCGCAATTATCACAAGTATCCCGGCCAACTGCAATATTATGGGCAGGAACAGATTTTTGTTCATAGCAACTCCTTCCTTGCTACAATAAGCCGGTTACCCCGTTTTTCCGAGATAACGACCGGAGTCCCCTTTTCTATAAATTCGCCCTCGGAGATCACATCATACAGGTCGTTGCCTATCTTGATTTTTCCGGCAGGTCTCAGGAACGTATGCGTAATTCCTGAATCACCGACTCGAACCTTTTTGGCCTCTATTGAGTCTGCAACAGATCCTTTAAGGCTGGATTCAAGATATGGACCATCAATGACCTTTCCCAGCCCTGAAATCACGTATCGTAAAAAAAAGAGCGAAAAGATAAAGGCGGCCATAAAGGAGCCGAGTACCAGAGTCATGTTTTTGATCAGGAGTTCCTTCTGCCAGGGTAAAGAGGGGTCTGGAAGTTCAAAGTCCTGAAATGCCAATACCATCCCGACACCCACAAGGAACATGCCGCCGAGCCCCATTATGCCGAAACCCGGGGTAACGAAAACTTCAATCCCCAACAGGACTATACCCAGGACAAGGAGAAGCAGTTCAGTATGGTCGGCAAGGCCGACCAGATATTGACTGAGAAATACGAGGCCGAGACAGATTATGCCGATAATCCCGGGAACCCCGAATCCCGGGGCCTTTAATTCGGTATAGAGCGCGGCCATTCCTATCATCATAAGGATAGGGGCAATGGAGCTGATCAACCCCACAAGGGACTCGGACCAGCTTTCTTTGATATTGACAATCTCATAATCGGTTATACCCATCCGGCCCAGCATTTCAGGGATTGATGCGGCGCTCATTTTTGAAAAACTCAACTCGCGGGCTTCCTGATCATCCATGGTAAGGAGTTCTCCTTTGGCCACAACGGTTTTTTGGGATAAGACATTTTCCTTTTCTTCCGGCGAAAGATCGGCAAAAGAAAGGGAATCCATATATAGGGTCTTTCCTTCCATTTTCACCTCATAGACTATCATGTCAGGTGTTACCATTGCCTCGGCCAGGGCCGCCGGATAGCCGTTTTTTCTCGCCAGGGTCCGAAATTTTGCCCGCAGTGGGGACTGAAATTTTTCTCCCATCATCTTGGCCCCTTCGCTTGAAAAGGTGATGGGCGCGCAATCGCCGATAGTTGTATTCGGTTTCATAACCAGTTCATTGCATGCCAGGGCGATAAGGGCGCCGGCGGAAATAGCCTTGTTCTCGACAAAGGCGATCGTTTTGGTCCCAGGGTCCTTTAAAAGTGTGTCGACTATCTGCAGGGCGGAATCAACCCGGCCTCCAAAGGTGTCCATTTCCAGGACAAACAGACCCTCCGGATGTTGTGCCGCATCCCTGAATGCCCTTTTGATAAAGGCCGCCATGCCGGGCTCAACATCACCGGATACGGGAATCACATAGACCTTTTGGCCGGATGTTTCTCCGAATATGGTGTTATTGCCGATTATGGCGGCAATAACAACCAGAATGAGAACCGGCAAGAGTATGGGAATTCCGTGTCGGGCGCTGAATTTAATATTTGGTTCCTGGTAGACCATTTTTTAATGGGATTGCAAGTTAGTGTATAGTGTCCGGGGTGGTGGTTTCTTTTTTGATGGTTACAATCTATCATGATTAATGATAACAACTCAAATGATAAAGCTCGTGGCATCGTAAAAAGTTCGGCTTAGTGAATAACTTTGCGCCTTAGCAGTTACCTGAAAGCTTACATTTTACTTGACATTATTTCTCCTCTAATTGTATGAAATTATTAAACCTCTTTTAAAATCGACGCTACTGGGTTCCATTGGGAAATTTAAGGAATTGATTATGAAGGATACGGGCAACGGAAAGATCAGGAAAATTGAAGTCACCAAAGGGATATATTGGGTGGAAGTTCCCGAGGCCGGACTTTTTATTCAGTGCGGCTGCCCGGCTGACAGTGTCAAGCACCTGATGCGGCGCGGCCTGATCATTACCATTGAAAAGGATGGCGTATCCTTTGAAACCGGTCCAAATGCCATACTTCTTTCCGATACCATGATCCAGGGCGGCTATTTTTCAAATCTGGCTGAATTCCCAGTGCTCCAAATGTTGTACAGGCAGGGGATGATTCTCCCCGGCCACCCGGGCAATACCGGCGTTAAACCTCTTCTCATCGGCTCAAAGAAACAGATTGATGCGCAAATGGAATATATTTACCGCGGCAATTATGGCTTGATTTCAAAGGAAGAACTCATGAGCACCGGCGCTTCCTCTGAATTAGCCGATAATATCATGCACATGAAATTGAGGTTTGCCTTTGGGAAAATTTGCAATACCGAAGAACTTCTCGACTCTGTAATTGTCAATAGCAACGGAGGGGATACCGAAATCAGGAATGGTGTCTATATTCGCAGGCCGGCACTGAATCTGTTTGAGATCAAATATCAGAATGAATCGGTTACGGTTGACTTAAACATCGGCCAAAATCAAAGTATAAGATCGCCTTATCCGTTAGGTTTTCAAGATATCAAGCGGGAATATTTTGCCGTAATCCATTCAGGCCAGGGAGATGGATGGGACATTAACCGTCCGGCCATGTCCAGCATACTCATGTTTCAGGGCAAGGTCTATCTTATTGATGCCGGACCGAATCTTGCCTATTGCCTCACGGCTCTCGGGGTCGGAATCAATGAAATCGAGGGTGTTTTTCAGACTCACTCGCATGATGACCACTTTGCCGGTCTCACCACGCTTTTGAGAACCGACCACCGAATTAAGTATTATGCAACACCACTGGTACGGGCGACCGTTTTTAAGAAATTGGCCGCACTTTTATCCCTGGATGAAGATAGTTTTTCAGATTTTTTCGAGATAGAAGAGCTGCGATGTGACGTCTGGAATTATATCGACGGCCTTGAGGTTAAGCCTTTTCTCTCTCCCCATCCTGTAGAAACAACCATTTTTACCTTTCGTACATTCTGGGATGGGGACTATCTTACCTATGCGCATTTTGCCGATATTGTCTCAATCGATGATTTAGAGGGCATGGTAGAGGAGCCGGACTCGAAGACGGGAATTTCACAAGAGTTTTATGAAAGGGTTCGGGAGGAGTATCTGACTCCTGTTACACTGAAGAAGATTGACATTGGTGGCGGCTTGATACACGGCAGAGCTGAAGATTTCCGGGTAGACCGCTCGGAAAGAATTATCCTTGCTCATACTGCCGAGCCGTTGACCTCTCAGCAAAAGGAGATCGGTTCAAGCGCGCCTTTTGGAATCGTTGATGTCCTGATCCCGGACTATTCCGACTTGACACGCAGAATCGCTTCGGATTTTTTTGAGGCGTATTTCCCTTCCGTCCCTTTGCATCATTTAAAAAGTTTACTTAATAACCAGGTGGTTAGTTTCAAATCAGGCAGCATTATTCTAAAGGAAGGGAGAATCAATAAAGAAATTTACCTTTTATTGACCGGGAATGTTGAGATGTTTCAGCCAAAAGATGGGATTTACAATATGCTTTCATCCGGTGAAGTGATCGGGGAGCATTCCGGACTTCATAATCGCCCGTCAACAACCACGTACCGGGCCGTAAGTTATGCTCATGCCATGCGTATTCCCAATACAGTCTATCTTAATTTTGTAAAACAGAACAAACTCTATACAAGAATCGAACGTTTGTACGAAAACAGAGAGTTTCTGCAAAGGACATGGCTGTTCGAGGAATCAATAGCCTATCCCACCCGGAACAAAATTGCCGAAAAGATGAAATTGCACCATCTGGACCATGTTGATGAAACAGTGACGGATCTGGACACTACCTCAATATATATTGTTAAAAACGGAAGCCTCAAAAGGATAGAGTGTAACGATAATGAGTCGGCTATCAATGCCGGAGATTTTTTCGGCGCTGAGCCGAAAGGTTATCTGGAGGGGAGCACTTTTGCTTTCCGTGCATTAGAGCCATCTACTGTTTATGAAATACCTCGTGATCTATTTAAAGACATCCCTATCATTCTCTGGAAGCTTTTTGAAACATACGGCAAGAGAATGACGGCAAGTCTTCTTTGAAATCTTTCCTTATTTCTTGCACGCTTGAAAATTCCGTGATTTTTTTGTAAATCATCTCCTTCATGTCAATCTGCCCGGCTCGAATCGCTGGTTGGTGGATTATTTTTTTCACGGGAACATTTTGTCTTGTTTGGGACTCATATCCCGTAAGTCACAGGGTGAATATTCAGCTTGAGTGGTTGGGTGGTTGAGAGGTTGTTTTGATAGTTTTGTACCGCCCCTTCATGGCTTGACAAGAGGTGATCTCCTTTACCCAGGGTTCCGCTACGCTACACCCTGGGCTATCGAATACCGCCCTTTCAGGGCTGAGATGATTGATCAATTTGCACAACCCAAAATATTTCAGGAGCACGTATATGACGTTAGATGTGAAACAGGTTAGTGAGCAGGTTGAAAGGGAAAGCGGGCTTATTCACCGGATCAGGAGTGAGATCGGAAAAGTCATTGTGGGGCAGGCGACCCTGGTGGAGCGGCTTCTCGTTGCGCTTTTATGTAATAACCACGTTCTTATCGAAGGCGTGCCCGGTCTGGCAAAGACGCTCTCCGTGACTACGCTGGCCCGGACGATCCAGGCCTCTTTTCAGCGCATCCAGTTTACGCCGGATCTGTTGCCGGGTGATCTTATCGGCACCCTGATTTACAACCCGAAGAGTGGTGAATTCACGACCCAAAAGGGACCCATCTTTGCAAATATCATTCTTGCGGACGAGATAAACCGTGCGCCTGCCAAGGTACAGAGCGCACTTCTTGAGGCTATGCAGGAGAGGCAGGTCACGATCGGTAATACGACTTACCCTCTTGATGATCTGTTCATGGTCCTGGCCACCCAGAATCCTATCGAGCAGGAAGGCACCTATCCGTTGCCCGAGGCCCAGGTAGACCGTTTTATGTTAAAGCTTAATGTCACCTACCCCTCAAAGGCGGAAGAGAAGAAGATACTTAAGCTTATGGCCGGATCCGTGCCCAGGCTCGATGTGGATCCTGTAATCGCGCCTGCGGATATCCGGCGTCTAAGGGGTCTTGTGGACTCTATCTACATGGATGAAAAGATTGAGGAATACATCGTGAATCTGGTGGCTGCAACGCGCAATCCCGGGGAATTCGACCTGGATATCGGGCCGTTGATCCAGTACGGAGCATCACCCAGGGCCACCATATATCTTGCCATGGCGGCAAAGGCGAATGCCTTCCTTGCCGGTCGTGGTTACGTAACTCCACAGGATGTTAAAACCATAGGCATGGATGTCTTGAGGCATAGGGTGGCCGTGACATACGAGGCAGAGGCAGAGGAAAAGAGATCCGAAGATATGATCCAGCAGATATTGGATACGGTTGAGGTCCCATGATCCGTAAACGTTCACCAGCACTGCATCTGCACGCGATCAGGTTGACCGGCATAGGACTACTATAGCCGGTCAACCTGATCACGCACATCTACAGCACTGGTGAACGTTTACATGGCAGGGTGTTCTTAACTTCTTTTTTTTACACATGGTAGACATTTACTAATGATTCCAAAGGAACTTGCAAAAAAGATTCGCCGTATCCAGATCTATACCAGGAAGGCTGTAAATGATGTCCTGGCTGGGGGATATGAAAGCGTTTTTAAGGGGCGGGGCATGGAATTTGACGAGGTGCGCGCCTATCAGCCTGGTGACGATATCCGTACAATTGACTGGAATGTCACGGCACGCACCGGCGAACCTTATGTGAAGCGTTATGTTGAGGAACGCGAACTGACCGTTATTTTCCTGGTTGACCTGTCCGCATCCGGCGCATTTGGAAGCGTGGACCGGATGAAAAATGAGATAGCGGCCGAGTTCTGCGCGCTTCTGGCCTTTTCTGCAATCAAGAACAATGACAAGGTGGGCCTTATTGTCTTTACCGACTGTATTGAGATGTTTATCCCGCCCAAAAAAGGCGTGTCTCACGTCCTGCGCCTGATTCGGGAGCTTCTCTATTTTTCGCCGCGTAAGACCAGGACGGATATTAACGGCGCCCTTGATTACATGGGCCGGGTGATCCGGAAACGGGGTGTTGTTTTTCTGGTGTCCGATTTTCTGGCTGCTGATTTTGCAAAATCCATGCGTGTCCTGGCCAGGCGTCACGACATGATAGCTGTCTCGGTCACAGACCCACGCGAGACCAGTCTGCCCAATGTGGGCCTCATTGAACTCGAAGACGCAGAAACAGGCGAATCAATCCTTGTTGATACTGGAAATGCTCGAATCCGTGAGCTTTACGCCAACCTGGGCCAAGAGCGGTCCGCCCGGCTTACGCAGTTGTTCGGCCGGATGTCGGTCGATTATATCGGCCTTCACACGGACCAGGATTATGTCCGTGATCTGGTCCGTTTTTTTAAAACAAGAGAGCAGAGACGACGCCATTGAACTTCTAAAAAACATCACCCTCACCGCATGCAACAATCGAAAAATTTCCATACCAATAATTGTAGGTTTCGCAAAAAGCGGTCTAGTGACGCGTTAACCATCTGTAATTTATTGATTTGTGTTCTCCTTTTCCTGATCTCCACTGGGTGCGGGCAGGAAAGCGGCCTGGAAACGCAATCCCCCCGGTATGTTGTTGAAAAGACGATCACAGAGGGGCCGGTCTCGCTCGATTTCAAGGTGAGCCTTGATGAGATCACCGTGGCCGGGAAGGTGGAGCTTATTCTTGCCGCAATCATGCCCGAGGGATATGAGGTGGAGTTTCCGGAACCTGAGAGCGGTCCGGAAAGACTTAATGTTGCGGATTCCCATAAGTCCGGTCCGGAACTGATCGGGAACTCCATGGTCAGGATTGAAAAATCGTATCAACTTGAGCCGTTTCTCCCGGGCGACTATTTTATTCCTCAACTGGAGGCCCTGTTTCGTAAAAAGGATGAGGCTGATTCCGAATATTATAGGATTTTGACCCAAGAGGTGAAGGTCAAGGTCGTGTCAGTGCTGCCGGAAGGGGAGGCAGGCCGGGATATTAAGGATATAGCTCCACCGGAAGAGCTTCCCCGTGACCCCAGGATGGTATACTTTGTTGTGGTTGCAGCTGTTGTTGCACTGCTTCTTGCAGGTGGAGGAGCCCTTTACTGGTTCTGTTTCCGAAAGAAACCGGAATTGCCTCCGCCTCCGCCGGAACCGCCGCACCTGACCGCATACAGGGCCTTGGAGGAACTGTTGGCCGGGAATCTTCTGGCAGAGGGCAGAATAAAGCTGTTTCACATAAGGGTCTCGGACATCCTGCGCCGTTACATTGAAAATCGGTTCAGCTTAAGGGCTCCTGAAATGACAACCGAGGAATTTCTGGCAGAGCTCGGCCATGCCGCACCCCGCACTGCACGAGACTTTCGAGCGGAACACAAGGCCCTGCTGATCGATTTTATGACCCATTGCGATCTGGTGAAATTTGCAAAGCATGAGCCGACCGATTTTGAGATTCAGACAACCATCAATTTGTGCAGACAGTTCATCGCCGAAACGGAGTAGGGGCAACCCTTGTGGTTGCCCTATCCAACAGGCAACCCTTGTGGTTGCCCTGCCTGGATAGGGTACCCACAAGGGGTACCCCTACGATTTTTCTATTAAAATATCACACGGGCAAACCGAATATTTACTAATAAATCATCATGAGATTTGCATCACCATGGGCGCTGCTTCTTTTTCTGGCTGTTCCGCTGATCATCTACTTTCAGCTGTTTTGGCAGAGGCGCGGCAGCATCCGTTTTTCATCCATATTGCATGCCGGGCAGTCGGGCCGTTCCTTGAGGCAGCGGATTTTCAGGCTGCCGCTCTTGATACGTGTCTTGATCCTGGTTTTTTTGGCCCTGGCCCTTGCACGGCCGCAGGAGGGCACGGAAAAGGTCTTTGTTGTGAGCAAGGGAATGGCCATTGAGATGGTTGTGGACCGTTCCGGAAGCATGGGCGCGGAAATGAAATTTGACGGCGAGCGGTTGACCCGGCTCGATGTGGTCAAACGGGTGTTTTATGAATTTGTGGATGGTAATGATGATGAATTGACCGGCAGGCCGAATGATCTCGTCGGTATGATAACCTTTGCTCGCTATTCCGATACAATCTGCCCCCTGACTCTGGCCCATGGTGCCCTGTCCAGGTTTCTTGATAACGTAAAGCTCGTAACCCGGAAAAGTGAGGACGGAACCGCAATCGGCGATGCCCTGGCTTTGGCGGCCGCCCGCCTGAAAACCGCGGAAGAGACCCTGTCCAGTCAGGGATCGGAAAAGGATGACAATTATGAGATCAAGAGCAAGATCATCATCCTGCTGACCGACGGCGAGAACAACATGGGCAGCCGTTTGCCCATGCAGGCGGCCGCGCTTGCAAAGGAGTGGGGGATTAAGATCTATACCGTGGGAGTGGGTGGAGACGCGGTTATTCAGGTCCGGACCCCGTTTGGTTTGCGGCGTATGCGTGCAGGCCGGGGGGTGGACAAAAAGACGCTCTCGGCCCTTGCCGAGACAACGGGCGGAGTGTTCAGAATGGCGGAAGACGGGGAGGCGCTTCGCGAAATTTACGAAGAGATCAACCAGCTTGAAAAGAGCGAGGTTGAGAGTATACGCTGGATTGATTACAGGGAGTTCTTCACTGTTTTTGCATCAATCGCCTTGGCCCTGCTGGCAGTTGAAATTATTATGAATTGCACAATATTTCGAAAAATTCCATGAGCGGAATCCGGTTTTACGATATTGAGATGTTTCATCTTCTCTGGCTGCTGCCCGTGCTGATTGTCCTTTTCATCTATGCGGCGCAACAACGGCGCACAGCCCTTCTGACCTTTGTAAAGGTCGGTCTGCTCAAAAGGCTCCCGGTTTCGGCCAGTTCGGTAAAAAGGGGGTGGAAGGTTTTTGTCCTCCTGACTGCGTTTGCTTTTATTGTCATGGGGCTGACCAGGCCTGCGTGGAACGAGAAGGAGATTACAATCAAACAGGTCGGACGTGATGTGATATTTGTTCTGGATGTGTCAAAGAGCATGCTTGCCGAAGATCTGGTTCCGAATCGGCTTGAACGCGCAAAACTGGCTGTTCAAGATTGTGCGGAACGGTTGCGGGGCGACCGGGTTGCCTTGGTGGCGTTTGCAGGCACGACCGTGGTCAAGTGTCCGCTTACCGTTGATTATGGTTTTTTCAGGATGATGCTTGATGATACCACGATTGAAAGCGTTTCCCGCGGGGGCACCATGATCGGTGATGCGATCCGGACGGTCCTGGACCAAGTGTTTGATGATCAGGAAAAACAGTATAAGGATATTATACTGATAACCGACGGAGAGGATCACGAGAGTTTTCCAAAGGAGGCTGCGCACGCGGCAGGCGATCAGGGCGTGCGTCTGATAATCATCGGCCTGGGCGATGAGAAGGAGGGCCGACGCATTCCGGTTACAGATGAAAAAGGCAATAAGACCTTTCTGAAATACGATGGCCGGGAGGTCTGGACAAAACTTGATGCCGATACCTTGAGGGAGATGGCAAACGCTACTCCGGGCGGCAGATATCTTCCGGTTTCAACAGGAACCATTGATCTCGGCGATGTGTATGTCGAGCTCATTGCAGGCGCCAAGAAAAAGGAGCTTGAAACAAAGACCATAAAACGCTACGAGGAAAAATTTCAGATTTTCCTTGCGATCGGTTTTTTGCTTTTGTGTATTGAAGCCCTGATCTCGGAACATAATCGGTCTGTTAAGACTGGTTGAAGGTAAATATTCGGTTAACCCATTAGTGCAAAATCAACGAGTTGCACTGTGTAGGGTGCGCATTGCGCACCATTCTAGGTGCCAATCAACGATAAAGGTGCGCGATGCACACCCTACACAGTTAAACATCACGAGATGGGTTCACCGAATATTTACGGGTTAAAGATTGAAAATATGTTGACAAATTTCAGACATATCCCTCATATCCCTGGATGGATGGTTGTAATAGCTTTTCTGCTCTGCCCATGGCCGGTCGCGGCAGAGTCTGCCCGGGACCTTGTTATGTCGGGCAATTCCGCCTATGAGGCGGGTGAATACGAAAAGGCCCTGGCCGAATATGAGAAGGCGGGCGCAAAGGACCCGGAGTCTGCGCATATTGATTTCAACAAGGGTAATGTTTATTATCGGAAAGGGGATTTTGATTCGGCTATGTCCGCCTATGAACGGGTCTCCGTTAAAAACGCGGACCCTGTCCTGGCAGCCAGGAGCCGGTTTAACATGGGTAACACAGCGGTTCAAAGGGCGGAGCAGGAACGCGCAACTGATCTGAAAAAGGCGTTGGCCGGATATCAGGCAGGTGTTCGTCATTACAGGGATGCCTTAAATCTTGATCCGAATTTATCCGATGCCGTCCACAATATCGAGGTCTCCCGTTTGCATATCAGACAGATCATGGAGGAGATCAGGAAACAGGAGGAGCAGCAAAAGGCCCTTGAAAGCCTGAAAGATGAGAAGAGCGAGCCCGAGCAGAAAAAAGACCAGGATCAAGACAAGCAGGGAGACAAGCAGGGAGACAAGCAGGGAGACAAGGAAAAGGATTCAGAGGGGGAGCAGGAAAAAGGAGACAAGGATCAAAAAGAGGGTGAACAAGGGGAGGAGGACGAGCCTCACCCTGAACTTGAGGTCCCCCCGCCCGACCAGACTGCACGGGATCTTTTAAACGAGGAAAAGGAAAACAGAAGATTAAGGCAAATGCAGTCAACCCATGGTCCGCACCCCGTGGAAAAGGACTGGTAATTTGTAAACGTTCACCAGCACCCCATATGCACGTGATCAGGGCAAGCGATATAGGGTTGGCTATAATCACTTGCCCTGATCACGTACCCCAAGGGCACTTCCTTCGGGCGTACATATGCCTGGGGCACTGGTAAACGTTTACATTCCAGTGATGAAGATTTCGTAATTCGATTGTTCGTTATTCGTCATTCCAAAAATAAAGCAAGATTTTCCATGATAACAGCTAAAACCGCAATATTGACCTTTATCGCAATGATCCTCTCTGTCTTAGCCTGCCTTGCGGCTACTGCGGGGGAGGTCCATGTTCAGGTAGCTCTTGAAAAGCAGGAGGTCTTTGTCGGCGAATCATTCAGGATGCAGATACAGGTTGCCGGGGATGACTCTCCTGTCGAACCCGACCTTTCCGGGCTTATTGATTTTGATGTCAGGTCTCTTGGAGGGCAGCGGAACAGCAGTTCTTCCATTACGATTATAAACGGCAAGGTGGATAAGGTCACACATCAAGGCTACATATTCAATTATTCCCTTACGCCGAAGCGGGAAGGACTGCTTAAGATCCCGAGCATCCGGGTCAGTGCCGGAGGTGTTGATCACCACTCACAGCCCGGTACGGTCAGTGTAAAAAAGCCTGTGGAAACTGAGGATTTCAAACTGCGCATAAGGCCTTCCAAAACAGAATGTTACGTGGGAGAGCCCATTGTTCTGACATTTACCTGGTACGTTGGAAAGGATGTTGAGGGGTTTGAGTTTAATCTTCCGATGCTGGATGATTCCGGTTTTGAAGCGGCTGGACAGCCGTCTGATTTTGCCGCCGGAGACAGGAAAGACCTGGTACGCATACCCTTTGGCGGCAGTGAAATCATTGCCAGGCGAGGAAGCGGACGGCTTAAGGGTCGTGATTTCATGACAGTGACCTTTCAAGAGGTGCTCATCCCGAAACAGGTGGGTACGATCACTCTTCCCCAGGCCACCGTAGCCTGCAAGGCCCTGGTCGGATACAGGGAAAGGCAGAGCAGGGACATGTTCGGCCGGTTTTCCCGGGATGATTTCTTTGATGGTTTTTTAAATCGCGGCCAAAGGGGGATTTACAAGACCTTTATCACGCCCTCAAATGAACCGCAGCTTAAGGTCTCCGTGCTTCCGGAAAAGGGCAGGCCCGAGGGTTTCACCGGTCTGGTGGGTGAATACAGTCTGGCCGTGGATGCCGCTCCCGTTAAAGTCAATGTAGGTGATCC
>DAOVYS010000082.1 GCA_030635485.1 Pseudomonadota bacterium
CCGACCATGAAACCAACGAGGACCAGTCCGACCATGAAACCAACGAGGACCAGTCCGACCATGAAACCAACGGGGACCAGTCCGACCATGAAACCAACGGGGACCAGTCCGACCATGAAACCAACGGGGACCAGTCCGACCATGAAACCAACGAGGATAAAGACGAAGACGATCACGATAGCGATTATGACGAAGAAATAGACAACGACTTTTAAGTCGACTCAACCGGTCCGGGAACATAAAAGGCGTTTTTCCTGCAAGCAAGGAAAACGCCTTTTATGTTCCCGGACCGCCCCCCTTTCCATATTCTCCAAAGCAAGCGCTCAGCTGCTCTTTTCCAACATCCCCGACCGATTCAGCTGGAAATTTTATTTAGGCCTTGTTGGAAATTTTGTGCGCATATTGTAAGGTTAATGTAACTTGTTGTCTGAAAACCTAACCGGAAAACAACAGCACTTCATTAGGAAGACGATCAGGTCGCCCAGCATACTGTGATGTATAGCTGATCAACCTGCTTGCCTCCCTATGAAGCGCTGCAGATTAGTTACAGTTCGGTGGTTTTAGCTATATTTAGACCCTCTGTCAGAAACATATACGGTTAAGCGTGTATGTTGTAGCCGGCTCAGTTAAAGCAGCATGCTGAAATTTCAACTGTAGAGGGCCTTATACCCCTCAAGGGGGTACTGAAAAGAGTCCAGCTACGCTGGGTTCGGCATTGCGCTGAATAGTTACCACTTTGATTGCGCAAAATATTATTGGGGGCATAACAAAAAATGCGGATGAACAAATCTGTTTATGATTCCGAAAACGTAACAAAAATTATTCTCGAAAGTATTTCAGACGGGGTGTTTACCGTTGACCACGATTGGCGCATTATGTCCTTTAACCGTTCCGCGGAAAATATTACGGGCATTCCCCGTACCGAAGCCATAGGCAAATACTGTTGGGAGGTTTTCCGTTCAAACATGTGTGAGGGAGACTGCGCACTGCGACGCACAATGAAAGAGGGTAAATCATTTGTCAATACTTCAACCCATATTGTAAACAACGACAAAAAACGTATTCCGATTATTGCCTCCACTTCATTGTTGCGTGATGAAAACGGGAAGGTTCTGGGAGGTGTTGAAATCTTTCGGGATCTTAGCTTGGTCGAAGAACTGCGCAAAGAACTTGCCGACCGTTTTGAAATGGACGATATGACCAGCCGCAGCCCGTCTATGCTAAAAATCTTTAAAATTCTCCAGCAAGTCGCGGATAGCGACAGCACAGTGCTGATTCAGGGCGAGACAGGTACAGGAAAGGAACTTTTGGCCCGAGCGATTCATAATCTAAGCTTTCGTAAAAACAAACCATTTGTTGGACTCAACTGCGGAGCTTTACCGGATACGCTTTTGGAGTCAGAACTTTTCGGGTATAAGGCCGGGGCCTTTACCAATGCGACAAAAGACAAGCCAGGACACTTTGCGGTTGCTGAAGGGGGTTCTATTCTACTTGATGAAATCGGGGACACAAGTCCCGCATTTCAGGTGAGACTCTTACGCGTGCTTGAGGAACGGGAGTTTCAGCCCCTGGGGGCAAAAAAAGTGGTTAAGGCGAATATTCGCGTCATTGCGTCAACCAATAAAGATCTATCCGACATGGTGAAAATCGGCAACTTCCGTCAAGATCTTTATTATCGTATTAATGTTATGCAACTCAGACTTCCGCCGCTTCGAGACCGAAGAGAGGACATTCCACTGCTTATCGACCGTTTCATTGCCAAAATGAACAGCTTACGCGGAAAAAACATCACCGGCATAGACCAGCAGGTACTCGAACTCCTCATGTCCTACAATTACCCCGGCAATATACGCGAACTGGAAAACATCATTGAGCATGCATTTATACTTTGCCAGGATGGCAATATTCAGCAAAAACACTTGCCCGCCACCTTTATCTCTCCCCCCCTTCCTTCAACTGAGCATAACACCCTGGATAATATCCTTAACTCAGCTGAAACCCAGGCAATTTGGGATGCACTGAAACACAACAACTATAACCGATTGGCTACAGCCCGGGAACTCGGTCTGCACAAAACTACTCTTTTCAGAAAGATTAATAAATTAGGTATCATGCTTCCTGAAATCGACGGACGTTCGAGTCGATAAACAAAACCCCATAACGTTACATAATTGCAACCCAAACAATTGCAATTATGCATCCCTCCAGAATATACCATCCAGCCATAATATTTATTGTGACTCATAACTTATTATAAATTCAGACATTATACCTGAACGCCTCTCTTGTTGCTGCCATGGCATGGCGCTTGCAATTCTATATTTTTAAAAAAAATTAGAATAAATAAATAAATATGAAAACAGCACTTACTATCTGGGGAAAACGTATTTCTCCGGTGTTCGATTCCGCGCGCGTACTACTTGTTACGGAAATAAAAAACGGCAAAATGGTAAGCAGGCATTATGAGCCTTTTGATCCTGACCGGCCCTGGTGCCTGGCAGACAAACTGGCTGAACAGAATATTGAAGTTCTGATATGCGGTGCTATTTCTGAATTACCTGCAAATATTATTAAAACAGCCGGCATTAAATTAATCTCTTTTGTTACGGGCCAAGCAGATGAAATACTTGAGGCCTACACAAAAGCTGTTTCAATCAGACACATATTTCAGATGCCTGGATGCAGACGCAAACGTAGCAGGCAAGGAAAAAGAAAGGGGGTGACTTGTATGCCGAGAGGTGATGGGACTGGGCCACAGGGACAAGGTCCGCGAACAGGAAAAGGTCAAGGTGGATGTAAATCAAATCAAGGAGTCCAAGGTTCAGACAAAAATAGTGCCCAGGGGAAAGGACGCGGTAAAGGCGACGGGCAGGGACGCGGAGACAAAAAATAAATTATTCATTTTCAAAAAGGAGGTCACATTATGCCGGGATTTGACAGAACAGGACCAATGGGCGCAGGCCCGATGACAGGAGGTGGCAGGGGAGTATGCAGAACAACGGGAACCGGCTTTAGCGGCGGCAGGGGATATGGCTACGGCTCTGGAAGCGGTTTTGGCCGTGGAATGGGCTTAAGGTGTGGTTTTGGCAGAAATCCTGTCTGGAATCAGCCTGCTTATGCCGGAAATCCTGCTGATGAACTGAATGTGCTGAGGGCTGAGGTTGATTCTGCTAAAAACATTCTTGATGCAATTAACAGGAGAATTTCAGAACTAGAAAAATCTTGATAGTGTTCTTCGGCTTTGCAGGGAACAAAAGGCACATATTTTATTAAAAAATTAATCCCCCCTGTTTTTTTTGCAATCAATCATACGGCAAAGACAACCGGGTAACGGTTATCCTGTTACCTTACAAGGTAACAGGAGAGACACCCAGCAACAGAGGTTCGGCCGTAGCCCGCAGGTATGGGCGGCGGCCGATCTATGGGATATGGAGAAGGCATAGGCGTGGAAAGCGGAAAAGGTAATTGAAAAAAATCAAACTACTGGAGAAAAAAATGACAAAAGTTGCAATTATCCGTTGTGAAAAAAATGAAGAGAGATGTCCGTTAACAATGTGCTTCAAAAACCTTATTGAGACAAAAGAAGGGTTTGCTGAATATGACGACTGTATGCCGGCAGGAGTTTTTACCTGTCGATGCCCCGGCGACAATGCAGTAAACCTGGCCAAGATACTCAAATCAAAAGGGGCCGAGGCTATTCATTTCTGTACATGCGCTTTTGCAACAAAGACGGATACCGGCTGGGACTCTTCAAACGGAGGCTTTTGTAAAAATCTTGACAAAATCATTGAACGTGTCAGCAGGGAATCAGGTCTTCCGTGCGTTAAGGGAACAGCGCATCTGCCAAAAGGATATACTCCTGAGACATGGAAGTAGAGAGAATGTAAGCAATTTCAGTAACTATTCAGCAGCGCTGCTGAATAGTTACAGTTCGGTGGTTTTAGCTATATTTCGGCATCACTTTTTAAACATTTTCCAGATCAAAACCGATATCAAGGCGAACCCGATGCCAGGCTTCATCCATCAGGAGAAAATATCCAAACAGGCGGTACTTATATTCCGCGGGATCCTTTAACGGATCATACTCCATTAACAATTCGGTGGCGTACATCAGCTGCCCCAGATAAAGGTTATCGGCAATTTGCACCAGTTCATCGACACAGTAACAATCCGGGGGAATGGTTTTCAGATTGGGCCAACGATAATTGAATTGAAAAACAGTTTTTCCCTTATTATGTCTGTTAACTGATTCGGCCTGTCTGCCGATAAAAAAGAAACATTTCAGGTCATAGCCGAACTCACGGGCCTCATCCGCAGGTACATCCTCCATCCATACATCGGCGAGTTTCATCAGCTTGCCCGTCAATTTTTCTTTTATGGTACGGAGAGACTGAGTATTTGCTCCCCAACAGGTCGGAATTTCTCCGGTTTCGTGGCCGCCCGTCATTTCTTTGAGTTTTAACGGAAGAATATCTTCAAATGTTTTGCCCGTCCAAGTGCTGAAGTAACGTCCTATCTGCATATGGGCCAGGTTAATGGCATTCAGGTCCAGAAATCGCAACAACCCCTCGGAATGCCAGGAAATCAAGGCTCCCCTGTAAAATCCCCTTATGGTTTCGATGCCGATCCCACGATTAAATATTTCCTGTAGCCGTAAAAAATACGGCGAGTTGTTATCCAGATTGTTCAGCAATTCATCAGAATAGTATTTTAGCAGATGCATGATGGTCGGCTTTCCCTTCAAATCATCGTAGATCCGGGCAAGGACTTCGTCATTCGTGTTTGGCGGAAGATGTTTTTCAAAGGTAAAGGTAGAAAATTTAGATGGCTGACAGGATCCGGCCACATCAACTTTTTTTAATCCAGGGGCGATTACGGGCATTTCCAGATGGGGAAGAAGACGACGGGCCTCGGGATTCCATGTTTTATCAAATAACAGAAAATACCCGAAATGCTGATATCCTGCGTCCGAAGCCGGCTGCTTAGGATCGTAGTCGTTTTGCAATCTCCTGGTGCAAAACAATAATTGTCCCAGATATAACCCCTCGGCAATTTGTACCACTTCATCCACCAGCCAGCAAAAAGGCGGAGGATTGCCGATATTCCTCCAGCGATAATTAAGCTGGAAGACCTCGCGATTCGTACCGTGATATACTGATGGAGCCTTGATCGCGATGAAATTCCCGCCGTTTTTCTCGTGGCCGAAACTCGCTTTCTCCTCCTGAGAAACATCCTCCAACCCCATCCAGCAGGTCAGAAAATAAAAAGAAACAGTGTTCAGCGGCTGAAAATTGATTTTATTGAAATGATTGATTCCCAAGTAGGCCAGATTTTCAGGCTGTTCCGTAATGCCGGATATTGCCCCGAATTTGTCGGCATCAAGCGAAGCGAAACTTTTTCCCACCCAGGGGCTGATATCGTCCAGGGTAACTCCCCATAGGAAACCCAGGATATTCCCGAATTCGGCTGCCGGACCTTCTTGATCGCCGGTTCGAATAGCAACCGGAACCCCGTAGTGATGACCTTCCATGCAGTTCGGAGTGATACCCAGTTCAAAAAGTTTGGCCATTTTAAGAAACGGCGGGGCGTTATTATCCTTGTTTCCTTTCAACTCATTAATATAATGCTTCATCAGTTCCAATATCGAGGATCTGCCTGCCATGTCATCCCGCAGCTGAAGCATCATTTTATCAGATTCGTCAAATCCTGATTGCCAAGTCCAGGCGGTAAACCTTTTTTGGTAATCGGGATCAAGGTCCTTCATCCAATGAACAGGCTCCTGTTCTCTAAGCCCTGCTTCCACAAGGGCCGGGCGGGTAATATCCACATTTATCTCAACTGTCCGGTCAACATCAACCCGAATATCGTTTTGGGTTGATGTTAAAATCTTTCCCGAATTGCTTTTTACAATAAGATAAACATCCGGTTTTTGATCAAATAAGTCCTTACCGGTTTCTTCCGTATATTCGATGGAAAAAGAGCCGTTTTGATCGGTGGTTACTTCTCCCAGCAGGTCGTCGGATAAGAAATCCTTATCAAGAGCCTGAACGACAACATCCGAGATACCATGTCGGGTTTCCAGTTCCCTTACTTGTCCAAAAATCTTAAAACCCATCTCAGACCTCCCTTTTTTTGAACCTGACTTTCACTCTTTTTTACAATTCCAAGGTCTTTTCTTTTTTGGCCTGCCCGTTTCTTAAAGAGTACAATTCCACTTTACGTCCATCGGTTTGCACAAAATGGGCATTGTCTTCCTTCTTGTCTTCCTCGCCGAATCCGCACCAAAACCCGCAATTGGCATAGATCCGATTCTTAGGAATCCAGTCCTTGTCCATTTTCGTATCATGCGAATGGCCCATGACTACTATATTAATTCCGTCCCGGCATAATTGATCGGCTATCCCACCTAAATGGTTGAGTTCGCACATAATCATCTGCGTACTTTTCCAAAAACCCACTGATTTTTTCCAGTCATCGTATAAGTTGCCGTATCGGTCTCTTACAACACCGAACTCCTGATCAGCACAGATATGACCCATTGTAAAATCTTTAACATTATATTTTTCGCCGGTATTCTCATCCGTGATCATTTCTACTGTATCCTTTAAAGCATCCAACACTGACTCCGGCAGTTTCTCGGGACCCATTACCTGAAATGATTCGTCGATAATCTGAAATATTAAGCCGGCCTTGGCACCCCTTTTTTTACCCAGAGTCGTATGCAGCCGGGTAATATAATAACCTAAAGGCAGACGTAATCTTGGCCCGCCGTTTTTAGGATCAGGGCGGTTAAAAAGGGCATATTCATGGCCGTGAATTGCCAGAATGTTTCCTCTCTGATATCGATTACCGATATGCATTACTTTCCCATCAAAGGCCCTGTTGATATCTTCTTCGGTCACCTGATAGTCGTGATTTCCGTTTACATAGATTGTGCGAACCGTGTCGCTCATTTTTTTAATTACGCCGATGATATCAGCATGCGTATCGATAATTTGATCAAAAGTATGCGGTTCCTTGTCATGGGGGCACACCCATAAATCAAAAACATCGCCTAATAAAACAATCTCCTTGATATCTTTCCTTTTAGATTGCCGGGCCGTGACATATTCAAAAAATTTTATTAGCTTCGGTCCTTCAATTTCAGGATCAAACCAGTCCCACTTCTTTCCCGCTCCTAAATGGATATCAGACACAAACAAAGTCTTTTTCTTGCCGGCCATTGTTCCCCTCCTTTATTGGATGTCACTTAGTCTGTCGAAGTATTAAATTAAACATCTTTTCAAGCGCTTTTTCCTCTTCCTGAGACATAAAATGTTCCGGAAGAGGCGGCCTGGGGTTACCGATAACTCCGTACTTTCCCAGTCCCATCGGGTTGTAAGGCAAGAGTACGGCATCTTTAATGCCCTCCGTTTTTAAAAAACTCGCAATAGCGGTCAGATTTTCTTTGGTTGCAGTGATCTCCGGGACCAACGGGATTCGAGGGATGACCTTCACCCGTTCTTCCCGAATAAGACTTTGGAAATTTTCCAGAATTCTCCGGTTGGAACGACCTGTATACTTTTTATGAACCGCCGGATCAGCGAATTTCAAATCGTAGTAAACCAAGTCCACATATGGAAGGATCTTTCGGCTGAATGTTTTATAGGAAAAAAATCCGCATGTTTCCACGACCACATGAATTCCCAAGGGTTTAAGAAATTTAAGCAGCGCCTCCACATATTCCGGATAAAGGGTGCATTCGCCGCCGGAAAGGGTGATGCCGCCATGAGAATGTTTATAAAAGGCCCGGTCGCGAAGCAGCAATTCCGCCAACTCTTCAACCTCGTAATAGGTTCCCACCCGCCGCAACCCTTTCCCGGGGCATGCATCAACACACATCCCGCAAGAGTTACATCTTTCCCTGTCGATTATTTCCAAAGACTCAAGGTTGATGGCTTTTAACGGACAGACTTCGACACATTCCCCGCAGAAGATACATTCCTTTTCTGTAAATGCTATCTCCTGAACCTTCTCTTGCGCCTCCGGATTATGGCAGAAAACACATCGAAGCGGGCAGCCCTTGAAAAAAACAACACTGCGAATTCCCGGTCCGTCTTCCAGACTATGCCTTTTAACATCAACAATCAAGGGAAGTCCGTCCCGGACGAAACTGGTTTTCATGGTAACCTCGCGGGAAAGCATTTATTCAACCTTGATCTCACAAAAAATCATGAGATGGCTGAGTCCGGCCGGTGACCCGATTCTCAAGATCTTTGGCCAGATAACCGAACCGAGAAAGATAGTTTAGATTACCTTCGACTTCTACCTTGTTTTCCAGCAAAGAATTAAGAACGTCCTGATTCTGAGATAAAAGAAACTCCAACAATGCAATATCGTCCGTAAAAGAGACTTTCACGTCCCAGTCTCCGATGGAATCTTCCGTAATATCCAAATCACCGTTGTTAAAAATGGCCGAAGCTGCCACATCGCCATCCCGGGTCACGAACAGATAGCGTCCTTTAAAATTCTTAATATTCCGCCGATACCCCCTGGAAAGCCAAAAAGCCATGTCCATGCCCCTGAGAAGGGCTTCCAGTAGTTTGTCCGTAACCACGCCCATTCCAGAGAGATAACCAAGCCAGTCAAGATCAATATCTTTTCCCCGAGGCGGCAATTGAAAGCGTTCGAATGCTCTCATCTCACCTTTGGCAAGATCATATTCGGTCCGCTCGATGATTTCCTTCTGCATCTGCGGGTTGAGATCTCTAAAGTATGCCGTATATCCCGATACCCGCACCAGTAACTCCGGATACTTTTCCGGATGTTTTACAGCATCTATAAAAGTCCGGTGGTCATTGATATTAAATTGGATTTCCATGCCGCCGTCTCTTTGACCGTTCAGATCATCAAAAAATCCTTCAACTATTGCGGCAAAGTTCTTCAGCATCGACTTTTTATCTTTTTCAGGAGTATATTTGATGTTAAAGGCCATGCCGTTTGTAACGTATTTAGCAGGCAGGACGGCTACATCATTTAACGTAGCGGTCAGCACGGGTGTTGCACCGGAGACCGGAGTAATGCCGCTGGCAAAATTTTCATGGGCTTTTCGCCCATTGGGCAGAGCTTTTGTCAACCTTCCGAAACCGGCATGATTGGTCATGGTCCAATATCCCACACGGTATCTTCCGCCTCGGTAAGTCTTTTTAGCCTTAAAAGCATCATTAATGATTTTTGCCAACCATTGAACATTAGCCTCTGCCTGAGGTTCTTCACGGCCATATTTAGGGGCCTCTGTCAGGAGTTTATGTAAACGTGGATTATCCCGGTAATCATTGGTCAAGGCCTTGAATAATTCCGGAAAAGTCGTTTTCTTGTCTTTGTATACGACCTGTTCGATCGCACTTAAGGAATCCGCCACATCGGCAAACCCGATTATCGTCGCCCCTGAGGCATTAATTACCGCGCCTCCTTTGATGAGGTCCTTTCCTTTATCCATAGGACCTTCAAAGAGTGCCGACAAGATCGGGGTAGGATAGACCTGCTGATGAGTTATGCCCAAATCATTATTTAAGTCCGTGGTAAGATCAACCATCCACTCAAGCTGTTTTTTAAAGGCCTCTTTGAATTGTTCAAAGTCTTGAAACGGACCGGGATCATCAGCAACGTTGCCTGTCGGTTTACTGATAAGTCTGTCCATCCCGGTATGGCGATGGCGCCCATTGTAAAGAGTCAACTCCAGAACGGAAGTCAAATTCAGTAATATTGACGCGCTCGCGGTGTAGGCCCGGCCGTTGCTGGAAGGTTCCACGCAACCCACGGCGCCGTAATCCCGGGCTTGTTCAAGGGTTTCACCTCTTGACATCAACGCCTTAATTACAGCCTTGTCATTATGAATCGCCGGGGTGGCCTTGGTCGTCAGGTTGACATCACATATTCTTTCAAGGTATTCTG
This sequence comes from Pseudomonadota bacterium, assembly GCA_030635485.1. Classification (GTDB taxonomy): domain Bacteria; phylum Desulfobacterota; class Desulfobulbia; order Desulfobulbales; family DAOVYS01; genus DAOVYS01. The sequence continues at coordinate 9,934 of DAOVYS010000082.1, forward strand.
TCTTGTTTACTCCCGAATAA
>DAOVYS010000181.1 GCA_030635485.1 Pseudomonadota bacterium
ATTATGAATACTACTTACGGATTTGATTGAGCAATTTTAGGAATGCTTTGCCAGCAAATATCCATTTTTGGCTTATCTTACTGGAATTACAGTGACATTCCAGCGTTGGATGAAACCATATTTTTGGTCACAACATATGGTATGTGGTTGAGCTAACTGGATACCCACTTTACTCAAATTACAATAATCGAACGACGAACAATCGAACGACGAACAATCGCAAGCAAGGGACTATACCGACCATTGACTGCTAATGTTTCCGGTTTATGCAGTTGCCTTTCATTTGATTGCTTGATTACTCGTCATTCGTCATTCGATTGTTGCTTTTTTTACGCATTTGAAAATATGTAAATGCAACTGCTGGCTAACCATTTAAAGACGGTGGTTTCAACCTTTTATTGAGAAAGAATGAATAAAATCACAACAAAATTTCTCTTCCTCTTGCTCCTGCCTGTCTTGTTTTCCCAGGCCCTGGCCGGAGAACTGGTTGATCAGGTGGGCCGGAGGGTCATTATCCCAGACAGACCGCAACGGGTGGTCTCGTTGATGCCGAGTATCACTGAAATTGTATTTGACCTTGGGGCAGGCGGGCGGCTGGTGGGAGCGACCCGGTACAGCAATGAACCTTTGGCTGCAAAAAAAATCACAAGGGTCGGCTCCTATGTCCATCTGGATGTAGAAAAGATAGTAAGCCTTTCTCCGGATCTCTGTCTTGCGATCAGAGACGGCAATCCGAAACATATCATTGACCGGCTGGAAATGTTGTCCATTCCGGTCTACACGCTCGATCCCAGGAATTTAGATGAGATCATAGAATCCATCCTTATGCTGGGTGAAGCTCTGGATGCCCGGGAACAGGCAGCCGCTGTTGCAGAGAAGATGCGTCGCAGGGCAGGTGCGGTTGCCGACAAGGTTGCCCGGATTGTAGAAAGGCCTAGGGTCTTTTTTCAGATTGATGCCGCGCCCATCATTTCAGCCGGTTCCAATACCTTTATCGACAAACTGATCATAAGGGCGGGCGGTGTTAACCTGGCTGCGGGACCAAAACCATATCCCCGCTATTCATGGGAGGATATCCTGACCATGGAGCCGGAGATCGTGATCATCGCCTCCATGGCAGGCGGATTCACTCCGGAAGAGCTGAAACAGGGCTGGCGCAAGTGGCCGCAGATCCCGGCTGTAAAGAATCGCCGGCTTTACGTGGTAGAGGCAGATCTTTTTGACCGGCCCACTCCAAGGCTGATCGACGGCCTGGAGATGCTGATGGAAATTTTACATCCTGAACTTGGCAGGTTAGAATGAACGGTTTTACCTCTATTTATAAAAAACTCATCATTGTTAGCGCCATCCTCGGTCTTTTGCTTGTCTGCTCTTTTGTCCTCGGTATCTCCATCGGCTCATCCGGTGGAGCGGGTGAGGCATTGAAGATTCTGCTGGGAAAGGGAGAGCCGGAGTCAATGCTTTCGGTCATTATCTGGAAGATTCGTTTTCCAAGAGTGATCCTGGCCGCAACCGTGGGCGCGGTGCTTTCACTTGGCGGCCTGGTCTTTCAGTCTCTGCTGCGAAATCCCCTGGCCGAACCCTATATTCTTGGAATATCCGGCGGTTCGGCCGTGGGGGCGATATGCGGAATGCTTTGCGGCCTGCCGCTCTTTCCATGGGTTACATCTATCGCCTTTTGCGGTTCCATGCTGACCCTGGCGCTGGTTCTCGGGCTTACGGCCGGCCGCGCCGGACTCCGGAAAGATTCCCTGCTTCTGGGCGGGGTGATGATGAATGCCTTTTGCGGGGCGATTATCATGTTTCTGATTTCTCTTTCCCAATCATCTCAGGTCCACCATATTCTCTTCTGGCTGATGGGCGATCTCTCCATGACCGAAGCCGGGACATTGCCGCTGCTCATAACCGTTATCCCCTGCTTTATCATAATTTTTATTCTGGCCCGGCCCATGAACCTGCTTTTGACCGGCACGGAGAATGCCGCCTCTTTAGGGGTCAATGTGCGGTTGATTTCCATGGTGCTTCTGGTCGTCACCTCACTGATGGTGAGCCTTGTGGTCTGCCTCTCCGGCCTGATCGGTTTTGTAGGACTGACCATCCCGCATATATTCCGGCTTATCCTGGGCCCGGATCATCGGCTGCTGGTCCCAGCCTGTATACTGGGCGGCTCATCCTATCTGATCATCTGTGATCTTTTGGCGCGATCCCTGCCGGTTGAGGGTGAAATGCCGGTAGGGATCATTACCGCCATGGTAGGAGCCCCGCTTTTTGTTTTTCTGTTATGGAGGGTGAAAAGATGAGTGCGGTCACTGTCCGTAACCTGACCCTTGCTTATGGGAAAAAACCGATTTTGCGGGAGGTATCTCTAAGTGTAGAAAAAGGGGAGTTTTTTGTAATCATCGGCCCTAACGGCGCGGGCAAGACATCGCTTTTAAAGGCCATAGCCGGGTTTAATAAATCTGCTGATACCAGGGTGGAAATTTTCGGTAGGCCCATCGCCGCTTATTCCAGACTCCAATTAGCCCAGATAATGGCCATGGTCCCCCAGCAGATTCCGGCCGATTTCCCTTTTGCCGTGGCCGATACGGTGCTCATGGGACGTACCCCCCATCTCGGCCTGCTTGGAGTCGAGCAGGAGCACGATTTTATGGTCGCCAGACAGGCCATGGAGTTCACCGAGGTAATCCACCTGGCTGACCGGAGACTGGATCAGGTAAGCGGCGGTGAACGTCAGCGGGTCTTCATTGCCCGGGCTATCTGTCAGCAGTCAAGGATAATCCTGCTTGATGAACCGACCACAGCCCTTGATCCGGCCCACCAGCTTAAGATCATGGATCTGATGGAACGATTCCGCAAGGAGCGCGGGACCACCCTGATCATGATCTCCCATGACCTGAATCTGGCTGCCATGTACGGCGACCGGCTGCTGCTCATCAAGGATGGAATGATAGAGAAAATCGGTGCTCCCGCAGATGTGCTTACCCATGAACAACTGACGTCCAGTTACGGCTGCACCCTGCTGGTGGATGAAAATCCGGTGATCGCAAGGCCCAGGGTGACAATGGTGCCGGAAAAATGTAAGCGGTCACAGGCTGATGGAAAAATAATTGACACGATGTAATGAGTCGATTATATGTGACACCTTAACAATTACCTGAAGGTGATTATTGTCTCGGCAAAACGAGATAGATTAATAAAAGAGAGGCTCTTAATAAGCCTTTGTTATTGATTTGAAAAAAAGCCACGAAGGCCTGAACCCTTGAAAAGGGCGAAAGCCTTTGTGGCTTTTTTCGGTTATATTTGGAGTTGAACAGGCAAGTGGGTACAGTGCGGAAACGAATCTGTATTATCGACGGGCAGGGGGGCGGTATTGGGGGGACCTTGATAAAATACCTCAGAGAAGCCTATGGTGAGTCCCTGGAAGTATTGGCCCTTGGCACGAATGCCATTGCAACCGGCCAGATGTTGAAGGCCGGAGCGAACCGGGCCGCAACCGGTGAAAACGCGATTGTTCGTACCGTGCTTCAGGTGGATCTTATCATCTGCTCTATTTCAATTACCTGGGTCAATGCCTTGATGGGGGAAGTCACTCCCCGGATTGCTGAAGCCGTAATGTCCTGTCCAGCTCCGAAGATACTGCTGCCGTTGACCCAGGAACGGGTCGTGCTCGTGGGTGTAACAACCGAGCCCCTTCCTCACATGGTTAAGGTCATAGTTGAGGAGAAGATCAAGGAGGTCTTGAACAATGTGTGAAGCCAATGCGTATATTTCTAAGGACGGGCAAGAGGAATTGTTTTTAGAAGCCGTGGATGTGGTTGAACCGATCAAAGGGGATGAGTATCGATTAACCAGTATTTTCGGCGAGCAGAAAACGGTCAAGGGCAAAATCACATTGATGAGTCTGGTCGATCATAAGATCATATTTGAAGCAGCGCAGGGATGAGTTAGTTGAGTTAGTTGGGTGGTTGGGTAGTTAAGTGGTTGAGTAGGGAAGTGGGGAAATAACCTCCACTCAAATATATTTTTCAAAAAAGGCCACGAAGGCAAGATGCGGATAGAAATCCGTATTGCTTTCGTGGCCTTTTTTTGTGAGCGTTAAAGATGGTTTCCATTGGTGAACGTCAGGACCCGTCGGAAGTGAGCAGTTCGGACAATCGCGGTTTTGATCTGTTATGGCTGATGGGAGAAAAAATTTTTGGGTAGGTGTTGAAAAAAAGGGAGTGATTGAAATGGAACAGGTGTTACGAGCAATTGGGAGCGGACAGGTTGAATGGATTCGGCGTGCCGTGCATGTGGAGTACGATAACAGAACACAGCGTCCTCTTGGGTTTTCATGCGATGGTCGGCACAACAAGGTGATCAAGTTGCTTGGGATATTCAAGGGGGATATGTCTCCTAATGATCTTACATATCTGGTGAAAACCGTAGATGGAAACATCTACCACCTCTATCTGCATCTTTCTGATTCCGGTCAACAATACACCCCATCTCCCATTCGATGGACCCTGGGGTTTCGGGTGCTGAAAGAGCGAACAACAATAGCGCTGCCTCTTTGGAAGTCGGCGATCTATATGCGCCTGGAAGGGGTGGCTGATTTTCATGGAGGTTTTTGTCCTGAACTGGTGCTTGGTTGCAAGGCATGTCAAATGGCCTCCGAATTTCTGCCGGAATTAAATACCTTAAGGGATCTCATGGTTATTGCGGAAAACAACAGTAGTCCGGTGCTCGATGCCATACAGTTTGTATTGGGTTGTACCGTGGGGAATGGGAGGCTCAGAATAGTCGATTCCAATCAGCATACTTATTCGTTTGTGTCAGGGCTGGATGGATACGGGGTAAAACTTTCTTTAAAAACGATCCATTTTAGCAACGAGGATCACTTTAACGAAGTTGAAAGAAAAGTTGTTGAGAAATGTGCCACACTTGATGCTGCTGTCTGCTATCAGAAGCTTTTAGATGATCGTGTGGCCAAACTTGTTGACCTGGATAACGAGGAATTGTTTGCGGTTGAGAAGGTTCGCAAGTGTTTTGTGTGCGACTGTTTTTTTGTAGAGTCGTTAATTCACGAAAATTATAGTTTCCCGATGTGTGAGAACTGCCTGTTGAACATGACCAACAACAATTCAGATGTGGTGTGTCAATAACCATTTTGTTTTTAAAGGAGATTAAAATGAGCTGTGAAGAGGACAGGATGAGCAAAGAAGTAACCATGTGTTGTCCCAACTGCAAAGCTGGAATCATAGTTACCTTTGAAGGAGGCCCGCTGGGGAAGGGCGTGATTAAAGAGTGTCCCGAATGCAAGTCCCCTATCCTTTTTTGCCCTGACAGATATGTTTCTCAGGCAATGGCCCCATTTGTGTGTAAGTCGCAAAGTAAATATTCAGCGTGATGCCGAAATAAAAATGGTCACATCTTGAAATTTAATATGTGACCATTTTTATTGCATTTTTATGCACTCGCCTTGGTGTCCGGTGTCATTTTGCTGCACATAAAAGGATAATGCCAAAATGGTAACTATTCTGTAGCACTCCATAAGGAAGGCGATCAGGTCGTCCAGCATACTGATGATGTATAGCTGGTCAACCTGCTTGCCTCCCTATGAAGCGCTACAGAATAGTTACAGTTCGGTGGTTTTAGTTATATTTCGGCATCACGCTGAATATTTACGAAAAATGAAATATTTACATTAAGGATAGACAACATGATCGAGTTTATATCAAAAGGCGGCATGCTGGTGGCGCCTATTCTGTTTTGTTCGGTTTTGGCCCTGGCCATATTTTTCGAGCGGG
>DAOVYS010000255.1 GCA_030635485.1 Pseudomonadota bacterium
TCATGGGGCTGCGCAAAAAACTGGGATCGGCCGGTGAATACATCGAAACGGTCCGGGGTGTAGGATACAGGTTCAGGGATTAAAAATCCATGCAAAAAAAACGGCTTCTATGGCAGCTTTACCCCTCACAGCTACTGATAACGTTAGTGGCCCTTCTGGCGGTCACGTTGTATGTTTCAGATACATTGCGCGATTTTTATATTGCCCAGACGGTAAAGGATCTTGAATCCAGGGTCCAAATGGCGGCCGAACAGATCAAGACCCCGTTTTTCAATCTTCAATACGATGAATTAAACAACCTTTGCCGTGAAATCGGCAAAAAATCCTCCACACGTTTTACGGTAATCCTCAATTCCGGAGAAATAGCCGGCGATTCTGATAAAGACCCCGCAAAGATGGCAAACCACTCGGATCGTCCGGAAGTGAAAGCCGCTTTTACCGGCAGGACCGGATCAGCCATCCATTTCAGCCAGACATTGCAAAAAAAAATGATGTATGTTGCGATTCCTCTTAAACGTTTCGGAAAAACTGAAGGGGTCCTTCGTGCCTCAATATCCGCCGCCCTGTTCGACACGGCGCTTAAATCCATATATCTAAAGATTACGGCCGGCAGCCTTATTGTGGCGATCCTGACAGCTCTTGTCACCTGGACGGTTGCAAGACGCATCAGCAGACCCATGGAAGAGATAAAACGAGGCGTCGAGCGTTTTGCCGGAGGCGATTTCAGGCACAAACTGGTCATCACCAACCCTGAATCGGTCTCTCTGGAGGTAGCGCGGCTTGCGGAAACCATAAATCACATGTCTGATCAATTAAATGACCGCATACAAACCGTAACCAGGCAGCACCATCAGCTCGAAGCCGTGTTTGCGGGCATGGTTGAATCGGTCTTTGCCGTTGATTCACATGAAAAGGTAATCAGGATGAACCAGGCAGCGGCCGACCTGTTGGGAACAGAGCAGGAATATGTCCATGGCAGAAACATCCTGGAGGTTATCAACAACCCGGACCTGCGGGAATTTGTAAAAAGGACCCTGGTCAATTCCGATCCGCTTGAGGAAGAATTTATCTTCAGAACAGATAACAACACTCAAAGGTCTCTTCAGGCGCATGGCGTTTTGCTGCGCGATGAAAGAAGACAGGAGATCGGCGCACTGATCGTGCTCAATGATGTAACCCGCATGAGGCGGCTTGAAGAGGTGCGCCAGGATTTTGTTGCCAATGTGTCCCATGAACTGAAAACCCCTATCACATCTATAAAGGGATATATTGAGACCCTTCTGGACCAGGCCGTGGATAATCCTGATGACACCAGACGGTTCCTTGGGATCGTCATGAAACAGGCCGACCGTCTAAACGCCATTGTCGAGGATCTGCTAATGCTGTCACGCCTGGAAAAGGAAGACCGGGAATATGAAATATCGCTGACAAAATCAAAAATCAGAGATCCGCTGCATGCGGCCATTGATGCATGCAAGGCTGAAGCCGAGGCAAATGATATCAAAATCAATCTTAAATGCAGTGACACCCTGACCGGTGAAATCAATCCGCGCCTTTTAGAGCAGGCCGTAATCAACCTGGTGGTCAATGGTGTCAAATACAGCCGTAAGGGGAGTGAAATCCTGATAAATGCCGAACAGAAAGGCAATGGAATCGAGATAAGGGTGCAAGACCGGGGATGCGGCATAACCGCTGAACATCTGCCCCGCCTTTTTGAACGATTCTACAGAAGCGACAAGGCCCGCAGCAGACAGCTCGGCGGGACCGGTCTGGGACTCGCGATTGTAAAACACATTGTCCAGCTCCATCACGGAGATGTGACAGTGGAAAGCACCCCCGGACAAGGCAGTACCTTTACGATCCATTTGCCGTCGTAAAAATAAAGCCTTTAACCTAAATCCTGTAGTTATTCGGCATGGAAATGGCTTCTTCCGGCACTATGATCTGATATTCTTTTTCGAGTTACTTATTCCGGGTAGCGCTTCGCTGCAAACCATAAGAGAAAAAGAGTGGCCCTCTGTCTCAAAATCGCACCTCACCAAAGGCACATCAGTCTCCTCAAAAGACTCTATGCCGGTCTCAGGAAGGCCTATTCTGAAGGTGCGTTCGTGGGATACGATTTCGGCCAGTACTCGCCCTGCAATGGTGTTTAATAGTTCTGCAACCACATCGAATAGGAGATTGTCAATGTCTTGTTGATCTCCAGGTTGATAGAGCGTTTCTGCAATAGTCGCCGTTAATTCCCTGGGCATAACCAGCCTTAATTCTCCCTGAAAGGGGTCATGAACCAATATACTTGCTTTTAACATGTCGGATTTTGGCTGTGGAGATGCGGGTTGATCTGTCTGTACGACCTCCATAAAAGTCATATTCTCAAGTGTCTCTATAACCGCTGCTGCCATTGTTTCTTGTAAATGATTCATATTATCTTGTAAGTTATCTATATTGTCAGTCAAGGGAGGCTCCTCTTTCCCGGCATCGAGCAACGGTCCGATCACAGGGGCCAATCCGGCAGGTGACACGGGTTTTGCCAGAATAGTGTAAGCCCCCATGTCAGCCAGTTCTTTTTCCTTGGCCGGATTCACGGCGCTGGTAATAATCAACACAGGTATGCTGTTGAACCGCGGACTGGCTTTTATCCACTTTAACAGCGTTTCTCCGTCCATAACCGGCATGTTCAGATCAGCGACAACAAGGTCTGCAGGTTCTTTTTTTAGGCAATCAAGGGCTTCCCGGCCATTTTCTACCTCGACAAAGATATTTTCCTGGCCCCCGATGATTTCCAGACAGCGCCGTATGAACATGCGGGCGGTGGCGGAATCATCAGCAATGACTATCCGTTTCATAATAGCAATACCTCAATCAAGATTCTTGGCCAAACAATGACGATTTGGTCTTGCTGAATTCATCCTCAACGTGCAGCATGATCTGTGCCAATGCGTCCGGTGATATGTCGATATAATCCGTATATCCGGCATCCAGACGGTACTGCATGGAATCTGCTCCTGTCCCTGTCCCCCCCATCATGGCTATGATGTCGCCGAGATGCACTGCATAGACAAGAGGGCGATTACTGTTCTGTGCCGTGGCAGGATGATGGTGGCAGCGAATGACTTCCGGAATCGGCTCGGGTAGCCCCCAAAACACGGCCAGTTTACCGCCGGCTATACAGTGGTCGATGCCGAGTCGCTTTTGTTCAGCAGCAAGGTAGTCGATCACAGTCCCGCCATCAATGCCGGCAACAATCTCACCGGCGGAATCTTTCAGAAACTCTGATATAACGGCCTTGCCGATATCGTGCAGGATGCCGCAGGTAAATGCAAGATCAGGATTAATCGTACCTGCGGATAATTCCGCGATCTCTTTTGCGGCAATTGCGGTTTTTAAATTATGGTCCCACAATGCGCCCTGTTCACTTTCGTATCCTTCGAGAGATTTTGCAAAAAGCCCGGAGGTACAA
>DAOVYS010000193.1 GCA_030635485.1 Pseudomonadota bacterium
CCCATTCATAAGAGAGAAAAGTAATATCCCCAATGACCCTGTTCAATGAAGTTGCGTTTTGTTCTCCCACCAACAGCTTTAGGATTGAAAAATCCTTGTCCCGAGGATAGATCAACCGCGGATTCTCATCCTCAATTCCCGCCAGTTTCGCGGCAAGCATCACCGCGTCTGTAAAATTCCCAAACTCATCCACAAGCCCAAGCGCCTTGGCCTGTTGCCCTGAAATAATCCGGCCGTCGGCAAGCTCTTTCACTTCTTCAATAGAAAGAGAACGACTTTCGGAAATCGCTGCTATAAATTGTTCGTGAACGCTCTCCACAAGCGCCTGAAGCATCCTGCGCTCTTCCTCGGTCATTGGACGATGAGGAGAACCTACATCTTTCAGTTTGCCGCTTTTAACGACCTGACTCTTATAACCAATTTTCCCGAACAGCTCCTCAAGGTCGGCAAACTTGAAAATAACCGACATGCTGCCGGTCAAAGTTCCCGGACTGGCAAGGATACGTTCAGCCCCGAGAGCTGCGTAGTAACCGCCGGAAGCGGCCACGGATCCCATTGACGCAATAACCGGTTTAATCTTGTTTGTCCGCTTCAGCTCAGTAAATATCTCCTGAGATGCCCCAACAGCCCCTCCCGGACTGTCCACCCGAAGCACAATCGCCTTAACAGCTGAATTGTGCCGAAAATCGGAAATAATTTTAACGACCTTTTCCGGGGAAAAAATCACCCCTTTAAGTTCGACAATTCCTATTCCGGTCTTATTGCTGAACATACGGTCAGCAGCGGCCGGGCCGGACAATATAGAAAAGAAATAGGTTATTCCGCCCAAGAACAAAACAGACAACCCTGCAAGGATAATAAGCCCAAGCAGAACGGGATGATCTCGGAGGAATAACCTATTGGACATATCTAAAAAATATATCTTGCCGAATAAAACTACGGCCCTTTATTCCCCGGCATCCTCAGAGCCGGACTTTTCTTCCGACTCCACAGACTCCGACTTGGCCTCAGCGGCATCCTCAGAGCCAGTCTCTTCCTCCGGCTCCACAGACTCCGACTTGGCCTTAGCCTGTTTTAAAAGATCGCCGATTGTAGAAGGTCCGTTGTTCGCCGCCTTTTTCTTATAATCCGTCAGACTCCCTTCTTCCGTGCCTTCAGTCAGGGCCTTGATGGAGAGTCCGATTTTCCTGTCCTTGGCGGACACATTGATAACCTTGGTCTTAAGGGTATCGCCGACATTGAAAAGGCCGACAGGTGTCTTGACTTTTTCTTTACTGATTTCCGAAACATGAACAAGACCTTCAATCCCCTCTTCCACCTCGACAAAAATACCGAAATCGGTCACATTTGTGATTTTGCCTTCCACGGAGGCGCCGGCAGGATATTTTTCAACAACAGCCTGCCATGGATCAGGTTCAAGCTGCTTGATTCCGAGAGAGAAGCGTTCATTTTCACGATCGATCTTTAAGACCACAGCCTGAATAGTCTGCCCCTTTGAGTACTTCTCGGAGGGGTGCTTGATCCGCTCGGTCCAGGAAAGATCGGAGACATGAATCAAGCCGTCTATACCCTCTTCAATCCCGATGAATATACCAAAATCAGTAATATTCTTTATCTTGCCCTCTATGACCGATCCAACAGGATAATTTTCAACAACCAGATCCCACGGGTTGGGCTGAAGCTGTTTTATCCCGAGAGATATACGTTTTGCATCAACATCCACGTTAAGCACTTCAACTTCCGCCTCTTCCCCGACAGACACTATCTTGGAAGGATGTCTCATCTTCTTTGACCAGGACATCTCAGAGACATGGATCAGTCCCTCAACACCCTGCTCAAGCTCGGCAAATACGCCATAGTCGGTGATGCTCACGACCTTGCCGGTCGTCCTGGAACCTACCGGGTAACGATCTGCAACCGAGGACCATGGATCCGGGTTAAGCTGTTTGACACCCAGAGAGACCTTGTCGGTTTCTTTGTCAAATTTAAGTATCTTGACCTCGGTTTCTTCACCAACCTTGAAAAGTTTGGAGGGATGCGACACCCTGCCCCAGGAGAGATCGGTTATATGGCACAGACCGTCCAATCCACCCAGATCTATAAAAATCCCATAATCCGTGATGTTGGTGATCACGCCTTTAACCACGGCGCCTTCCTCAAGAGTGGACCGCATCTTCTCGCGCAGCTTGTTACGCTCTTCTTCCAGAATCGAACGGCGGGATATAACCACATTGTTCCGTTTGCGGTTATATTTCAGGATCTTAAAGTCGAATGACTGACCTATCAGGTTGTCCAGATCCTTAACCGGCCTCAGGTCAATCTGGGAGTACGGCAGAAAGGCCGGTACGCCGATATCCACGGACAGGCCGCCTTTTACACGATTTTCTATCTTGCCGCGAATGGTTCCGTCTTCCTCCTGAATCTTGGCAATTTCTTCCCATACCTTGATGCCGATCGCCTTTTCCCTGGACAGACGCAATCCACCTTCCGCTTCCCGTTTCTCAACGAAAAGATCAAAGGTGTCACCGACCTGAATTTCGACTTCTTCACCATCGTTTCTGAACTCGCGAATCGGGATCAGGCTTTCCGATTTATCCCCGATGTCCATCATAACCATTCCGTCGGTTAGTCCGACAACCGTACCGAGAACAACCTCACCAACCTTTACGACCTTTACGGTGTCATCAAAAAGCTCGGCAAAGCTCATCTCGGCAACGTCGGATTCGGGAACGCCGCTGTTCATCTCTTCCATCTTGTTTGTTTCGTTATTTTCCATTGTGACAACTCCTCCTTCCTCATATTAGATCGAGCCTATATACCAGAGACCACGTCCGAATACAACTATTTCTTTTGCACTCAGGCGGCACATTTATCTTTTTTTGTTGTATTGCACACCAACTCATTTATTTTCATAACATTCCTAATTCGTAATTCATAATTCCGAATTCCTAATTTTTTTCAAGCATCAGTCGATTGTATACCTCGGCAACCACATCCGCGGTATCAATTATGACCTGATCGGAGTGATGAAGCGTTACCGAAAACCTGAGCCTAGCCGTGCCCCTGGGAACAGTGGGCGGCCTGACCGGTGTGGCAAAGATGCCCTTTTTCCTCAGATCAGCGGCAAATTCGAGCGCGACGTTACTGTCACGCACGAGTAGAGGCACTATCTGGGAAGGACCAAAATCCTGATTCAATCCGGCCTGTTGGAGGATCTTCTTGAAAAGCGTGGCCTTTTTGTGAAGAGCGCTTCGCATTTTCCGATCCTCCCTTACAACAGAGATCGCCGCCAGAGAGGCTCCGATCACGGCCGGAGGCAAGGCGGTTGAATAGATAAACGTCCTGGCACGATTAACAAGGTACCTGACCATTTCCTCTGAAGCAGCAACATACGCACCATAGCTTCCAAGCGCTTTTCCAAAGGTCCCCATGGAGATATCAACATGATCGGCTACCCCATCCTCCTCGATCACTCCCCCGCCGCTTCTACCAAACACCCCGGTGGCATGCGCCTCATCGACCATTAATATAAAGGAATAACAGCTCTTTAATTCTATCAGTCTCTTTAATGGACAGCGATCACCGTCCATGCTGTAGATTGATTCCACGACAACGAGGGCCTGTTGAAAGTTTCCGCGATGTTTTTCAAGGCATTCTTCAAGATGGTTCAGATTATTATGGCGGAAACGGATAAGTCTGGCGCCCGACAGGAGGCACCCGTCGTAGATGCTTGCGTGGTTGAGGCGGTCTGAAAAGATCACATCGCCTCTGCCCGCCAAGGCCGGAATTACCCCGGTATTGGCAAGATATCCCGCCCCGAATAAAAGGGCCGATTCCTTTCCCTTGAACCTGGCCACCTCCGCCTCCAGATGGTGATGGATCTCAAGGTCTCCGCTCATGAGTCTGGCGGCTCCGGATCCTGCGCCGAACGAATCAAGAAACCGCCTGCTATTCTCAATTACCGACTGATGCAGAGTCAGGGCCAGATAATCATTTGAGGAAAAATCGAGTAGCGGTGGAAGAGATTCCGGCATCCCGGGCAGCCGAATACGGCCACCAGGGATCCTCTGAATCGGCATCAATTCCCTTAAATTGCCTGCCGCTTTCCGCTCATTCAGCCAGCAGGTCAGGCCGTCCATATCTCTTTCATGTCCCTGACAAAAGTGAGATCATCTTCGGGCGGCCGGCCCTTGCGTGTAAGATATCCACCTATCATCAGACCATCCGCGCCGGCCATAAAGGCCATTCCAAGAAAATCACCCAGCACAGCCTCCCTGCCTGCAGCCAACCGGATAGATCCCCCTTTAAGAATCAGCCGAAACAGGGCAATGGCCTTCAATATCTCGACCACTGCAGGACGACCGGCGTGCGTTAGAGGGGTTCCGGCACTGGGAATCAGGATATTGAGAGGCACAGAGTCCACTTCGCACTCTTTTAAGGTCATGGCCATGGAAACACGGTCATCCTCACTCTCGCCAAGGCCGAAGATCCCTCCTGCGCAGACCTCGAGCCCGGCCTCCCGGGCTGCGGAAATCGTATCAATGCGGTCAGCAAAAGAATGGGTTGTCACTATGTTGGGGAAAAATTCCTTTGACGTCTCAATATTGTGATGATATCTCGACAGTCCGGCATCCTTTAAAAGTTCAAGATCACGACGGTTCATGATACCCAGGGAGGCGCACACCTTGATCCGCACATGGCTCCTGATCTCTGCAACAGCGTCCGCCACAGCGGCAACCTCCTTGGGAGTCGGCCCCCGGCCGCTGGTGACAATGGAAAAATGGTGTGCTCCGGTCCGCTCCGCAATACGAGCGGCCCCCACGATCTCATCCACGGATTTTAAGGGATAACTCCTGGTATTGCTCCCGTAATGGGAGGACTGAATGCAGAATCCGCAGTCTTCACTGCAGAGTCCGGATTTGGCATTAAAAATACTACACAGAGAAAACTCATCTCCCCGCTGCTTTAACTTCATGCGCAGGGCCTGACCCATCAATTCCGTCAACCCCATTGCCCTGACAGCCTGAATATCGCTTTTGGAAAGATTTGATTTCTTCATTAATTTCTCTTAAACCCAAACACCCCGCCTTTTGACTTCGAGTCAAAGACAGGCGTACGGTTGCCCCGGCCGGATGAACGTTTTCCGGATTTTTGTTTCAACTTTAAAGGAGCAGGCAGCATCTGCGAGGCGACCTGTTCCCCTCCCCGGGATTCACGGCATATTCTATAAAAAAGATGCCCTTCCTGAAAATAACTTTTCCTCTTAAGCCATGAGGGCCAGTTATGGTCCTTCTCATGTTGCTGAAAGGCGGGGTAGTTGGTCAGAAGGGTTGTAGCTCCCTCGGCCATGGCCCTTTTGATATTCAGATGAGAAAATGTCGCACCAATATCCGCCCGCAATTCCCGTGAAAACACAAATGCCTCCCTGCCCTTGCGTTCCACGGATATCAGCCCCCTTTCCGCCTCTGCCCAGGGCATCAGGATCAGGGCGAAAATCATGTGATCCGGAATTTGGCGGCCCTGTCTGTTCAGACGATCAATGGTCCTGAATGTATTTAA
>DAOVYS010000231.1 GCA_030635485.1 Pseudomonadota bacterium
AATATTTACGGCCGAATATTTACACCAGTTTAGGCCGCTTTCTATACTTGGATGGCAAAATACCCATCTGCTCCCGGTATTTTGCCATTGTGCGTCTTGCCAATCTGATATCTTCACCTTCCAGGATATCGACAATAGCCTGATCGCTGTATGGTTTCTCCGGATTTTCAGTTCTGATAAACTTTCTGATTCTCTGTTTCACGCTTTCAGATGAAACAGCACCCCCGTCATCCCTCTTAATGGAGGATTTAAAAAAGTACTTAAGTTCGAATATGCCTTGGGGAGTATGCACGAACTTGTTGGTGGTAACCCGGCTGATGGTCGATTCATGCATGCCTAAATCCTCGGCTACATCCCGGAGAACCAGGGGGACAAGATGGGCCACCCCTTTTTCAAAAAATTCTTTCTGAAATTTTACAAGGCTCTCCACGACCCTGTAAATGGTGCGCTGACGCTGCTGGATGCTCTTGATCAACCAGACAGCCGACTTCATTTTTGACTGGACATATTCCCTTGTCGCCTCAGGGGTTTTTGTCTTGTTTCTCAGTAAATCTCTGTAAAATGGATTTACACGCAACTGGGGAAGTCCGTCATCGTTCAGCATGATGACGTATTCATCATCGACTTTATAGACATAGACGTCAGGAAGGATGTAGTGTGGCTCCTCATCATTGTAAGGCCGTCCGGGATAGGGCGACAGACCCATTATGACTCTGACCGCGGCCAGCACGGCCTCAACCGGCTGACGAGTCGCCCTTGCAATAGCAGCGTAGTTCTTGGTCTCAAGCCGGGTTAAATATTCTTTTACAATAACAGACGCAAGAGAATCACCCAGTCCCAACCGATCGAGCTGAAGCACTAAAGAGTCCTGTACGTTGACCGCGCCGATGCCTGGAGGATCCATCTCCCTGACTCTCGAAATCATCCTCCGGGCAGTATCAGGGTCACAACCGATTTCAAAAATGATGTTTTCTTCGTCCACCTCAAGAAAGCCGTCCATATTCAGATTCCCGATAATGTACTGGCCGACTTCCTCCTCCTCGGGGGTCACATCGGAAAAACTGAGCTGCCAATGAAGGTGGGCTTGAAGATTCGGTTTTTTCGTCCGCTGGTCAGGTCCTCCTGATACCGTATGCACGCTTTCTTTAGGAACTGCGGCAGGGGCTGTCTCATATTCATTGGCATAGTCATTCCAGTCAATTTCAGATATGGATGAACCGCTTTCAAGATCGACATCCACAGCCTTGTTGGCCACCTCAGCCCCCATTTCAACCAGTTCCGCCTGGGATACCTCCTCCGGAGATGTTTCCTCTTCCGGCTCAGGGGCGGTCTCGGCCACCTCAAGAACAGGATTTTCCTCAAGTTCCTGCTCCACCGTCTGAGTAAGTTCCAGCATGGAGAGCTGAAGCAACTTAATCGCCTGTTGCAGCTGTGGCGTCATAACCAGCTGCTGGGTCAATTTGAGCTGCAACTGTTGCTTAAGTTCGAATCCCATCCAGATATCCTGATTTTAATTACGAATTAGAAATTACGAATTACGAATTGGTGGAAAATGACTTTTTAAATTACGAATTGGCTATGATGTTCTCGAAAAAAAGTCGTCACTCCGGTGAAAACCGAAGTCCAGAGTAGTTGCAACTGCCTGTAAATACTTAATTCAGGCGTTCGAAGAAATGACAAAGAACCACATTGTCTGACTTTTCACAAAACCACATCCACTAATTCATAATTACTAATTGTCTTTCTTACATGCTGAACTCTTCACCAAGATACATTTTCCGCACTTCTTCGCTTCCAACGATCTCATCAGCGGTGCCTTCCGCCAAAATCCGGCCCTTGTTGACTATGTAGGCATAATCGCAGACAGCAAGAGTTTCCCGGACATTGTGATCCGAGATCAGAATTCCAAGTCCTTTTTTCTTCAATTGGAGAATGATCTTCTGAAGATCTGCCACTGACAGCGGATCTATGCCGGCAAAAGGTTCATCCAGGAGAATAAAACGCGGATTGACCGCCAAAGCCCTCATGATCTCGACCCTGCGCCGTTCTCCACCAGACAGGGAATAGGCCCTGTTTCCGGCCAGATGCTGAATCTTCAGATCCAGAAGAAGCCGGTCTATCCGCCCGGCAATTTCCGACCTTGACAATCCCAGCGGTTCAAGAATTATCCTTACATTCTCTTCCACTGTCAATTTTTTAAAGATCGACGGCTCTTGGGCCAGGTACGAAATCCCTTTAAGCGCCCTCTTGTGTATCGGGAGGGAGGTGATATCATCACCATCCAGCAAAACCGATCCCTCATCCGGGCTGACAAAGCCGGCAATAGTGTAAAATGAGGTGGTTTTCCCTGCCCCGTTTGGTCCGAGAAGCCCCACAACAGTCCCGGTCTCAACCCTCAGGCTGACGCCGTCCACCACACGCCGCTTCCTGTACAGCTTTACAATATCACGGACTTCCACCACACTGCTGCTGTCTGCCTGTCCGTCCATCACTCCTGTTTCCCTTTAATTACCGCCGGAGCCGGGATAAAAAATGCCCTTGACACGCTCTCCTTTCTCTCTGCTCCGTTCCACTATGCTTGTTCCTGTATCCAGGTCAATCTCTATCATATTGCCGGTGACCAGATTGTTGCCCTGCCAGACCCTGGTGTTTCCGATAAGTTTCACCTTATTATCACTGGCTCTGAATTCAGCCCTGTCCCCGGCTGCGGACATCTCTCCCCTTGCGATTCTGACGTTGCCGTCGGCGACTATTTTCTCGATTTTCTGCGAATTCCCGGAAGAGAATTTATTTTTACCGGTTGATTTCCGATAATAGACCGTCATCCGGTCGGCATTGATTACAAGATCCCCCTGCTTGGTCTCCACGTTGCCCGTAAACACCACCACATTCTTTGAGCTGTTGGATTCCATGCGGTCAGCCTCGATATGAATAGGCACATCCTGGTTTGCGGCTGAACAGTAATTATAGACCCCAAAAAAAAGGAAGGCCGTAAACATGAGCCAAAATGCCCGAAGGTATGAAAATTGCATCATTTTTGTCAATTTTAACGCTTGCCCCCTAACCGGCTTTGTTTCCGTACAATTTGCTTATTCATATTCTACTTTGTGGGCCTGAAATTGTAAAGACCGTTCACCAATTTCTTTACGGTCGACCGACAAAGATAAAAAATCCCATTCATTAACATCTTCTTTACATCTTATCACACTGCCATTAATATGAACTCCTTAATTTTTTTAAAATCATCTTCCGTCCGAAAATATAACATTTCCGGACGGAAGCGGTCCGGGGGTCAGGGGAACGGATTAATTTTTCTGTTGTTTTGGCTGATCCCTGACGGCTAACGGACGGACACAAGTCAACAGGTATTCGGTAATCATGAAAAAGGGTATTGAAAAGGCCGAGATTCTTATTGAATCACTCCCGTATATCAAGGAGTTCTACAACAAAACCATGGTCATAAAATATGGCGGCCATGCCATGATCGACGACGACCTGAAAAGGGATTTTGCCCTGGATATCATTCTCATGAAATACATCGGGATAAATCCAGTAGTTGTTCATGGGGGGGGACCTCAAATCAACGAACTTTTAAAAAAACTGAACATCCGGTCAAACTATATCCAGGGGATAAGGATTACGGATCGGGAGACCATGAACGTGGTCGAAATGGTGCTTGTGGGCAAGGTAAACAAGGAAATCGTAGGCCTTATCAACTACCATGGCGGCAAGGCAGTGGGCCTGTCAGGACGGGATGGCGATCTGATCAAGGCAAAAAAACTGACGCTCCTCAAAAATCAGGCAAGAGACATGCCGCCTGAAATCATCGATCTGGGTCGAGTAGGCGAGGTAACCCAGGTCAATCCCGAAATCCTGGTCACCCTGGACACGCAAGGTTTCATCCCGGTCATTGCGCCCGTGGGAGTGGGTGAAGACGGACGAGCGTATAATATCAATGCGGATCTCGTTGCAGGCGCCGTGGCTTCCCATCTCAATGCGGCCAAACTCATCCTGCTTACGGACGTGGAAGGTGTCCTGGACCGGGACAACAGACTGATCGCCTCAATGACCAGCAAAAAGGCGGACCAACTGATCGAATCAGAGACAATCACAGGCGGCATGATCCCCAAGATCAGGTGCTGCCAAGAGGCCCTTGCGGGTGAATACTCGAACAATCCGGACAACAGGGTTGCCGGGGTGACCAAGGCCCACATCATCGACGGCCGGATAAAACACGCAATCCTGCTTGAGATGTTTACCCGTCAGGGAATCGGCACGGAGATATTGAGTAGTTGAATGGTTGGTTGATTGGTTGATTGGTTGGGTGAAGCTTATTC
>DAOVYS010000098.1 GCA_030635485.1 Pseudomonadota bacterium
CTTCAGGCTATCTTTGGCCGATTTTCAATCGCAAAGTCCTCGGAATAGCTTGGCTATGCCTGTGGCTTTGCTCAATCAGATCGACCAAATCTAACCTAAATCTGAGCGCCTAGATGGGAAAGTTATTTCGTCCCCGTCCCTTAGCTCAACAGCTCAATAGCTTAATAGCTTAATAGCTCGCCCGCAGGGCACTATGTTCAGATATTATCTTTACGCACATGAAAGGCCAGTCTCGCACCGGTAACCTTGCTGAGACCTGTGTAAAGAAAAAAAAGCGTCCAGAGGGCTTGAAAAAAAAGGATAACACCGGGGTTCCACAGGGCGCTGATTCCCGCGGCCGGGTCGGAGGGTTTTACCACCGCTGTGGGTGAAAGGAATAAAAGCAGGAAACACCAGATAATATTGACTATACCCATCCACTGGTAGGCGGTGAATTTTCCGACTCCCCGGTAGTCGGCCCGGAGCTGCTCTGAAAAGATACGCCACGCCATGGCGGAAATCGCGCACACCCCAAATGCCGGGCCAAAGTACCCTTCGAGAAACAGATAAACCCCGAAGATACCGCAATTGACATACAAAAAAGAGGTTATCGCCTGGATAGGCACTACCTTCACCCCGCCAAGACCCGAGGCATAGACGATTTTTT
The DNA here is from genome assembly GCA_030635485.1 of Pseudomonadota bacterium. Lineage (GTDB taxonomy): Bacteria > Desulfobacterota > Desulfobulbia > Desulfobulbales > DAOVYS01 > DAOVYS01. The sequence goes on from DAOVYS010000098.1 coordinate 647, forward strand.
TTGTGTGACCGTGAAAACTGACGGAAAATCTGGAAAAGATCCATTGCAACAGAGGGCTCAGTTCGGAAACCGGTTTGCCGTAGCAGCAGCCGAAGCTGATACAGGCCAGCCGGCCGATCCCCTCACCAATGAGGTAGGCAATTGCCAGAGAGGCCATCACCGGCAGCAAAGGCAATGTTTCACCGGAATTTCCAAATTGCTGATTGTAGCAGACAATGGCCAAGGGCGTCAAATAGATTCCCACCGAGGCCCCTCCGGCCACGGTCAGGGTATTTTGTTTTTTTTCCACAATCCCGGCAATGAGTTTAGCTCCGCTCAAGGAGAGAATCATCACCAGACTGATCAGTGCCAGGGTGATGGTCATGGGCTCGCCAATAGAGGAAAGAAGAAAGAGAAATACAGCCACGCCCATGATACTGCCCGAGGCAAGGAAAAGGCCGTAAAAGGTAAGATTGGTTCCCCGCCACAGACCCGATGGCCCGGCATGGTCGCCCGCTGGAATAGAGGCGATAATCTGCCACCGTTCCCTGGGCAGAACCTTATAGCTCCAAAAAAGAAGAGGAGTTGCCACCATTGCCGTGGTCAGGCAAAAAATTGCGTTTTTCATAATAACTCCATTGTATTTACATTTCTTTTTTACAGGCAACAACCGACCTCAGCGCGACGTCAATTTCAGCCAGAGGACTTGCGAATCCCCGGCTGAAACGACTGATCACATCTCGCCGCTGCATATGATGTACAATATCTTCGGCAAATTCGACCCTGTTTTTCTGAAAAAACAGGACATCCGTGCTGCTGCCCGGCCGGTACAGGCTCTTGGGTTGCCCCTTGCGGAGAAACATGCCCGGCGCCACCTTTACGGGAAACTCATACCCATTTTCCGAGTAACGCTGGACCACCTTACCGATCATCAGGGCAACAACCTCAACCATGGCCACCAGCCCGATGTTGGTACCGCCTGGCACATCGGTCTGAATGATGGTAACCACCCGTTTGTTTTTGGAATAGGGGGTCACAATCTCTATTACCGCGGTGGGGTTGCAGGAGTGGTATTTGCCGGATATCTCATAAAAATCCATGACCCTGCCGGTAACAGGCATATGATTATAATGGTACTTGTCCGGGGTCAGACGGAAGATTGCGTAATCTCCGTCCTTAAAGGCCAGCCGCCACTTTTCCTTATCCATACCAAGCAATTCTTCATATTCAAAGAACTTTCCCTTTAAGAACAGGGAAGACCCTCCGGAAAGAGAACCGGCAAGCATCCGGGCGTCCGCCGGGGATACCACAGCATGGTTGTCATCTTCCATGGGCCGGCACTCCCAGTACCTTATTTGCCGTTCAAAAATCTTCCGGGGCGTATCGAAATATTGCGTCTTTTCCACGCACTCGGCAAGATCGACGCCGCAACGGATGAAAAAACGTTTGTTTCCCAAAAGTTTTGCGGAAAGCGGCAGGTCAAAGTTACAAAAACCAAGAAGGCTTGAGGTTCCGGCACTGGTCGCCATCTCAAAGAGCCGCGGGGCATGCTCCCGTGCCCTGGAATAGAGAAAATTGACAATCCTGTCACCGAAAAGTTCCTCGGTAATGACCATGTTACTTGTTCGTTCTACATATTGATGCATTACAGTGCCTTACCTTCTTTTGGAGTCAAAGGTCTCGGCCAGCAGAAAAAGGCGGATGAAATTAACAGCCCCATCCTCGTCCACCTTGCCGTCGGAAACCTGACGGCCGTTGTGGGCTATGGCCTCCTCCAGCGGTCGTCCGGCGCAAAATTTTTTAATTTCGTCACGTTGCTCAAGTGTCAAAGGCAGCCTGCCGTGCGCCATGGCCTTGATGTCATCGGCCAGATAACGCCAGCCTTCCTCTAAATGGCAAATGCGCAGTCTTTCCCGGTAATAACGTTCGGCTGCACTGTTAAATTCATGGGCACTGAGGTCATGAGGTTTGATCTTTGCCGCATCCGAGCCGAGGATGCCGCACACAAGCTTGCTCCATGCCGATTTTTCGGTCGGATGTTTCAACCGCTCCTCCAGATCACGCATGGTTTCATCCATGCCCATTATCTCAATCAGATCAGAACCGTCTTTCCGGAGAATCTCCAGAAGCGCCAGCCGGTACTCGCTGTTATGTACACGGAAATAGTCTGAATAACGGCGGCTGACGCGACTCCCCTTTACCCGCTGTAAAATTTGTTTCAAAAAAATGTTTCTTGTTTTTTTCAATACAAAAAAGGTAGGAATCCCGATGGCCGCGCCGAATAGTATCTGCCGCCGCTCGCTTTCGATGAATGGGGTGGAGGGGATATCATCATGACTGATCCGGCCTGAAATGATGTATTTAAAGGCAAGGGCCGCAAGCAGCATCTGCAGATTGGCCGCCTCTTTCATATCGCCGAAGTCATGAAACAGGGAGTAGTGGCGAAACTCGAAGCCGGAAAACCCCATTTCCGTGAACTCGCGCAGCTTGATGAGCTGATACAACGACATACGTTTGTCAAAGACCCCGAGGGTTTCCAGATCTTTTTTCAGGGAGTAATCATTGCCCAGCCGCCCATCCTGACAGCAATTTCCTTCCGTGGCCAGCAATGCCACCGGATAATCAAGCAAACGGAAATCCGGCACAAAATCGCCTTTAAGGGAAAAGGCGCTCCGAATAAAACGGTCTAAATCGTGCGGGCCAAAGGGGGTCAGGGCATGGCCGAACACCTTGTTTTTCGCCTTTTTCTTCCAGCGCCGCCAGATCATGCGCAGATGGGTGTAATCCAGTTGATGAGGCAGAAAGCCCAGGGCCTTTTCCGGATGAAAGTCTTCGTAGTCAAACCGGTATGGGGCCGCGCTGTATGTACCCACAAAAAGCGGCAGAAAGTGCTCCATGATCTTGGCGTTCAGATCGCCAAGATATTTCTCATGATGCCGGCTAAAACCGGTGACCGGGTTGCTGTTGAGCATGGTCATACGTTTGCTGCCCAAGCTGATATGGGTGCCGTTGTTGGCAAGTCCTACATTGGAGGTGTGGGGCAGCACGACAAGATTTTTGGTGATAATGGAGGCCTCGCGCATTTTCATAACCGCGTTGATATGGCTGCGGCTCAGCACCTGGTGACAAAGGGCCATGTAGGCGTGTTTGCTTTCACCCTTATCCCAGCCTGAAAGGCAGGGACTCATAAAAAGCTCCCGGTAAAAGGCATCTGAAATACTTTCATTTAGTAACCGCTGCCGGATGGGAGGGTGAGGTGAGAAAAAAAGAAGGGCGCGCTGACCGTTCTCCTTAAGCCCGAATTTTATATTGGCATAGTCAAGGAGCAGGTTGCAGAGCAGAAAACGCTTTGCCGCCTCCCGGGCCACGCCTGCCCCCACCCCGTTTTGTGGGGGACTGTGTACCACATGAAAGGAAAGGGTCTCCGGGGAGGTATTATCACTTAAAAAATTGTCCAGAAGGCGGGCGCCTGTTGTGATGATGGGATGCCCTCCCCCACGGCCGATGACATCGGCCAGGGAGAGCTTTAAAAGATAACTGATAGGCAGGCGGAGCCATTGTTCTCCGTTTTCCAGGCTGGAGAAACGGCTGATATCACTGCGGGGCGGACTGTCAGGATTACTCTTGTCCGCCTTGAAATCAAGGTGCAGTACACGCTGACTATTGTCATTCAGCCGGTTATGGAGAAAACGGACCCAACTGTTCTCCCAGACTCCCTCAGGATTTTCCGCGAGATACCTTTCCAGGCCGCGCAGGCTTGAGTGCGGGGTGTCACCTCTTCTGACCCTCAGTTTGATATTGGCGTAATAACAGGAATGTTCGATAGTTTGCGGAAGATCCACCGTCTCTCTGTTCCCGGACACGGCAACCTGCAGCTCGTTTTCCATGCCCGCGGTCACATCGCTGTTGACGTAGGGAAAGGTTTCAGGCCTGTCCGGATGGACACCCAAAATACGAATACATTCCGAAAGGGTCGGCGCTGCATCGATTCCGGCCGGGAAGGGGTCTTCGGTAAACATGAGTGTCTTATTGGGCATGGGCTGAAACTGTGAACACATTTTTTTAAGATCTTAAGCCATATAGACGGCTAGTTCCTGACCTTCCTTGCTGATTGTCCGCGGTATAACCTGGTATAATGCGGATCAGTTCAAGGAAAAGATGTCGACAATCTCGACATTTGAGTCAGGATCCTTAGTATCGTAGGCGTAGGTTGTGATCGTTCCATCTTCTGTTTTCAATATCGAGAACGTTGTGATCGTGTTGTCCGAAATATAGGGCAACGGGCCGTTTTCATCGTGCAACGGGCTCACAGTCGGCACGATTGGTTCAAGACCGTAAGGATCGTCGTATGTGTCGTAATCCTCGGGAATCCAGGGAAGTCCGGGAATGCCGGAGCGCCCGGCCGTTTCGAGGTCGGTTGCAATGGCCTCATGCCGCCAGATCTGCCGTTCGGTAACTTCGTTGTAGGTGCGACCCGGCACATTGGATCTGGAGTCTTCACGTGTTCGGCTCAGTTGCATCGTATCGGCAAACACTATATTGATATTGCCGCCGCCGGCAGCGTAGTCTTCAAGCTGGGACAGCGAAATTTCATCTGAGTTCATCAGGTCTGCTACATCAGGACCGTAGACCAGTGCGTTACCTGATCCCTTAAACTCGGTGAACCATACGACATTGACAGAGTCTTCAGTCGGAACCTGCAGGAACGGCTCTGTAAGCAGCTTGGCCTCTGTACAACAGCGTTCGCGGGTGCACATCCTGACAATTTTTCTGGCATCCCGGATGGTAATGCTCCCGTCGCCGTCGATGTCGCAGTTCGGGCAGTTCTCAGCCGGCTGGCGGAGGTATTCGCGAATTATTGCGATATCCTCGCGGTCCGTGTCGCCGTCGTCGTCGAGATCTGATATGGCCCGGTCTATCAAAGTCACATCATCATAAATGCGACGTTCTAAGACAGGGAGGCCGGAGATATCACGTATGACTTCACCGCTTTGATCCATCATCGGAAAAACATAGACCGGCGTCAGCTCTGCCCGCCACTCGCCATCTTCAAACGTCACGTTCACCTCGAGGTGACCATAATGTTTGCCGCCATCGGTAAGCTGGTTGCCGGACCAGGTTTCAGGAGCGTTAAGATGGGCCAGGAAGAGCTGATACGAGTTGTTGCTCGGAATATCGAATTTCCCATCTTCTCCCATGTACGGTCCGCGGAGGCCGTCACCACCGATGCCGATGTCAAAGAAATGAACACCGTCAACCAGCGAGTGTTCGTACATCTCGTCATGTCCTGCGAAGACCGCATCAACACCGTATTTCTTAAACAGCATCGACCGTCATGGCTTCAGGACCGTCAAAGACAGAATTCGGTGAGGCGTTGCGCAATTCCAGATCAATGGTTCCCTCATAATCATCCAGGCCTTCTTGAAAGACCATCTTGACCCGGGGATCAACCGGTGTTAAAACCGGCGCTTCATTGGAATAGTCGGAAAAGCCGAAGATGTTATGGGCCCGCAACCGGTAGTAGTAGTTGGTCCCATCGTTGAGATCGCTCTGGCTGTAGCTTGCGGCATCCCCGGAAATGGTATTGTCGATCAGCACCCAGTCACCGTCATCTCCGACCTTGCGCTCCAGATAAAGCGAACCGACTGTTGCCGGATCGGCAGTATTGGTCCAATAGAGTTCAACATCGGTATAATAGGTGGCAATACCGGTTAAATCAATCGGGGCGCTGGGCGGATCCCCGGAAATCGTCTCAAAGGGACAATTCACCACCGTTCCGTAGAACGGAATTTCCACAAGATAGATGTTTTCAGGAATGGCAAAGACATCGGACTCCGTGTTTTCGCCGACCCCTGTCACATGATCCACCAGGTTGCCATCAGCATCATGGGTGCCGGTGATAACAGTACGGATATCAAGGTGGGCCGGATTTTCACCTTCAGCCGGAAAGACCTGGATCCACTTGAACTGCTGAATGCTGGAGCTGTACAGGGTCCAGGGCTTTTCATCGTCGGCCGGACGGGCCCAGGCGCCCCAACTTCCTTCACCCATATACAACGTCCCATTGACATCATCCCGGATGTAATCCTGGAAGCAGCCGTCCTCCTGGACACCTGGAGCAATCTCCTCACAGGTCCGGATAGGGAAGGTGATCTTGTTCATGTGGGAATCATTGTCAAAACCAATATCAACGCCGTACTGGTAATACAGCTCGGCCCAGGGATCCAGATAGTAGTTTTCAGGCTTTCCAGAGGTATGGGGACGAATGGGTTTGTGGTGGATAGCCGACAGGAAGGTGTACTCTCCGCCGGCGGCCAGTTCCTCTTCCAGCCACACCGTCTGCCGGGCATGGGCATCTTCAAAGCCGTTTCTGGCCAGGCAGGAATTCAGTATTACAACCTTTAACAGGTTGCCGGCAATGGAGCGGCTGTAGTAGGTGTAGTCGGCCGACTGCTCAGGATCATCGTTGCCGGTCCCAAAGAGGCGGTAGAGCTGTTCAAAGTCACCGTCTTCATGGTTCCCGTGAACCGGCAGAATGGGAAACAGCCGGCCGTCTTCCGTTATGGTGAGGGTCGCCCAGTCGGTGAGCCACTGCTGCCAGTAGGCATCGTTGGTCCCGTCGCCACTGTTAAAGTCGCCGCCATAAAGGATAAAGAGCGGCCGCAGCTTGGGAACCATCCGGTTGGACTGCAGTCCGGCAAGATAGGCCTGCCCGGAACTCTTGGTATCGCCGCCGGAAATAAAAGTAAAGGGCTGCGGGCTGTCCGGAGCGGTCCTGAACCACATCCGCCGGCTCACCGTCTCGCTATCCTTGATGACAAAGTAGTAAGCAGTATCAGGCAACAGGCCGGTCAGTTTGGCAAAATGGTTATTCATGCCCCGGTACTCATCAACACGGGTCGGCGCCTGGGAATGGGGATACTGCTCATAGTTGGCGCCGAAATCCTCGGCGCCGTAGTGGACCACCGGGTTGCCGCCCCGCAGTTGATCCCAGGCAATCAGCATGGTGGTTGCCGGGTCGTCATTCCAGACCAGGCGGTACTTGTCGTTGGAAGGGGCGGTCTGTTCGCCGATAAAGGTTACCAGCAGGGTTGGAGCGAGTTCCACTTCACCTTCAAAAGATTCAGCTGTCCGGGTTCCTTCACCTTCGAGAATAAAGGCCAGGGCATTGCTCTCGGCCCAACCGGAGCGGTTGACGATTTCCTGAACCACGGCGGCGAGGTCCGGAGTCCGCTGGTTCTCACCGGCCTCGTGTTCCAATGTCCAGTCCGGAATGTCCGCCCATTGCACCGAGGCGTTGGTCCGGTCCCGGGACGAAATATTGTAATCGATATTATCATAGGTTGCGGCATCATCAGTAGCCTCTCCGGAGATGGTCACCTGAAAAGGATTGTGGTTCTTGTCATTTTCATCGCAGGCAAACTGGATATAGGCTGCGACGATTTGCGTCCCCTGGGGAACATCAACGTTGGCGAAGCGAACACCGATGGTCTGGGGCGTACCTGCATGGTCCTCGGTGATTTCCAAGTCCGAGCTGTCAATATCCATGACGCCCGAACCATCGTCGCCTTCCTCGGCGTCATCAGCGGAGGCCACTACGGGAAACATCAGAGTTTCCTTGGCCATGGCCGGTATGGATCCACAAAATCCGACCAGAAAAAATAACACAAATAAAAATAGCCATGATCTATTCATTTCTCTTCCTCTAGTTAGTGTTTGTCCTTTCCGGAAGGCCATGATCTGCCTTTCTCCTGATTCCCATCAGTCCGACAAGGCCGGAGCCGAGCATCCAGACTGCTGCGGGAAACCGGTACCGGGTTGACATCAACGCCGGCTGTACCAAGAGAATCAATATCAATTGCATCGCCCAAGCCATCACCCAAATCAACACAGGCGAATTCCAAAGCGCTGTTGCCCACGGCAAGACCGTCAAAGATGATCGTGGCCAGGGTAAAGGAATCAGACTGGCCGGAAAGATCCAACATGTAAGACACCTCGGCCAGGTTGACGGTACCGAAACCGTCATCGCCATTGCTCCAATCCTCTGCGTCGTCCGAAATTATACCCAAACCGTCATAGAGGGTATAACTGTTGAAGCTTAGCACGAATTCGTCATATGTGACGTCAAGGTCGAACGTGGCAAGATC
>DAOVYS010000041.1 GCA_030635485.1 Pseudomonadota bacterium
AGTAAATATTCGGCCAACCCTTTCTCTAATAAAATCAATTGTAGGGGCGGGTTCCAAACCCGCCCTTTTTCGGGGTTAGCGAAGCGTAACCCGACAAAAACCAGGTTGAAAGCGTCGGGTTACGGCCTATCGGCCTAACCCGACCTACTGTACCATTTAAGGGGTATTGAATAGAATGCCTTTGTGCATTTAGTAGTTACCTAAATTATGTCTTATCTAGTTTTGGCCAGGAAATGGCGCCCTCAGATATTTGAAGAGGTTGTGGGGCAGCAGGCTGTTGTCCGCACCCTTAAAAACGCTATCAAGCGAAACAGGGTTGCCCATGCCATGATCTTCAGCGGAGTACGGGGAGTCGGTAAGACCACCCTGGCCCGTATTATGGCAAAGGCTTTGAACTGTCGCGGAGAAACAGATAATCCGCCGTGCAACAGTTGCGAATCATGCCTTGAAATCAGGGAAGGGATCTCGATTGATCTTCATGAGATCGATGGGGCCTCTAACCGTGGAATCCAGGAAATTCGCGAACTGAAGGCAAACATCCGCTTCCTGCCCACCAAGGAACGGTTTAAAATAATCATCATCGATGAAGTCCATATGCTGACCACGGAGGCCTTCAACGCCCTGTTGAAGACCCTTGAGGAGCCGCCTGAACATGTCTATTTTATGTTTGCAACCACGGAACTTCATAAGGTTCCGATCACTATCCTTTCCAGATGTCAGCGTTATGAGCTGAAACAAATCCTCTTCTCCGACCTGCTTGATTTTTTTAAAAAGATTTCAGGGGAAGAAAGTGTAACGATTTCGGACAAAGCCCTTAAAATGATCGCCAGGGAAGCGGGCGGGAGCATAAGAGATGGGCTGAGCCTCATGGATCAGGTCTTTTCGTTCAGTGACAACGAGGTGACGGACAGCGATGTTTCACAGGTCCTGGGACTGGTTGACCGTCGGGTGATTGAGGATCTTTCCGGAGCGCTTCTGGCAGGCGATCTTGAAAAAAGTCTTAAGATTTTGCACAGGAGTTATGCAGCCGGAATTGATATAAAGAGGTTCACAAACGACTTGATGGCCTGTTTCAGGGGTGCTCTCATATGCAGGACCAGCGGCAGGCCTGAAGATATCCTGACGGACATGACTGATCAGGAACTCGCGAACCTGAAAAAGAGAGCACAGTCCTACACTCCTCTGACCCTGTACCATTATTATCACTCCATTCTGAAAGGCGTGGAGGAGATGCGGTATTCATCTCATCCACGGCTTGTGCTTGAAATGACCTTTATAAAGGCAATTCAGGCAGGAGATGTCGTGCCGGTTTCCTCTATAATCGAACGGCTCGATAGCCTTTTAAAGGGGGTTGTCAACGAAACACCCGAACCCGGCGTACCCCGGGCTTTGGTTGCCGAACCGGTTGTGCCGCAAAGGGATGTTGATCTTGAATCAGTGGATATTGCGCCTGAAAAGAGGGAGGCGCCTCCTTCCCAATCCGTTGAAGATACCGCTGGAATTGAAGAACCTGAAAAGCCCTCAACTTCCGAGGTCGAGGCCGTATCCGACGTCAAACCTAGGGGAAAGAATATACGCAGCCACTGGGCGGATTTTACTCTCTATGTGAAGGATCGGAAATATTGGATGGGAGTGGTGCTCAATCTCTGCTCAAATGCCAAGGAGGAAGGGGAGGCGCTGATACTCAATTATGATGACCTGTCGGATTGCCAGGTCTTAAAAGAACAGGAAAATCTCAAACTGCTTACGGAATTTGCCCAGGATTTTTTCCAGAAAGAATTTATCGTCAGGGTCTGCGCCCGCGGGAGCTGTACAGGCATACCGGATGGGAAGGGAAACAGCCCCCAAAAGGTCCGAAAGGCGCTCCAGGATGATCCTCTGGTCCTGATGGCCACTGATGTTTTTGGTGGCCGGGTGTCAGGGATACGGACCGGCCCAAGAAGCAGATAGTCTAAATGGCCACAGACGGTGCAGGTGACCGTTTAGACTGAAGGGGACTTGAAGAGGTTGCAGGTTGCGAGTTCTAAGTCACTTATTGTGACGGATTAATACAAGTGAGGCATGACTTATGGATATGGAACAGATAATGAAGCAGGCCCAGCAGCTTCAGCAGCGGCTTGGTCAGGTCCAGGAAGATCTGGGGAAGAGAAATGTTTCTTCATCAGTGGGCGGCGGTATGGTGGAGGCTACGGTGAACGGCCGGCATCAGGTGTTATCCATTAAAATTGATAAGGAAGTGATCAATCCTGATGATCCGGAAATGCTTCAGGATTTAGTTGTTGCCGCGGTAAACGATGCAATGAAAACGGCCCAGGAAATGATCCAGCAGGAGATGTCGGGTCTGACCGGAGGAATTAATATACCAGGCCTGTTTTAATAAATATTTCGGCATCACGTTGAATAGTTACATTAATTTTTCCAAGGTACCATATAAATGGATGTTGTTCCTCCAGCACTGGGCAGGCTTATTTCAGATCTCAGCCGGTTGCCCGGAATAGGTAAAAAGACCGCTACGAGACTGGCCTTGTATCTTTTGAGAAGGCCTGAAGCAGAGGCTCAGGCCTTGGCCGGGGACCTTGCCGGGCTTCACGGCTCAATCCGGCTTTGTTCCAATTGCTACAATTTTTCAGAAACAGACCCGTGTGTCATCTGCAGGGACCTGAAAAGGGATTCGACCATAATCTGCGTTGTGGAGGGGCCGGGCGATCTTATGGCCATTGAGAAGACCAACTCGTTTAAAGGTCATTATCATATCCTTCACGGCGTTCTATCTCCCATGGACGGCATTGGTCCCGATGAGATCAGGGTGGATGCCTTGATTAAAAGAATAAGGACAAAAGAGGTGAGCGAAGTGCTCATTGCAACAAGCTCCACCGTTCCTGGTGAAGCCACTGCCTCATTTTTGATCAGCCGGCTGGAAAATGAACCGGTTCGGGTAACCCGGCTGGCCTGTGGCATTCCCATGGGAATGGACATCAAATATGCCGACGAAGTTACCCTTGCAAGGGCCATTGAGACCAGGGGAGATACAACGGGTTGAAATCATACATTTCCCTTGACACATGGCGCAATAGTTGGTATTTGATCCCGTTTAGCACATGCTGGCCTGCACCTGGAAAATCATGATTTGTTTTCAGGCTGCAACAAACATGGTTGGACGTTTTTTTGACCTTTAAAGTCTGCCCGGTGTTTTGGTTTCCGAATAGGCGCGTAGCTCAGGGGGAGAGCGCTACCTTGACACGGTAGAAGTCGGCGGTTCAAAACCGCCCGTGCCTACCAGCGGTTCTTGCCTTGTCCGGCAAAAAAAACCAACAACAAACCACCATATACAGATGTAGAAAATTGTTAACCAGTTGATATGGTTAAGTTGGGGAATAACCTTCGTTAATCCATTATGTGACAATTGTCAAAACCAACAAACCAACAAACCAACAAACCAACAAACCAACAAACCAATAAACCATTTTATGGCTGACATATCCATTTCCCTGCCAGGGGGAGAAACAAAAAGAATCCCGAAAGGCTCCTCAGCGGCTGATGCCCTGCGAGCGCTTGTTTCCAGCAAGGAGCGCAAACGTTCGGTTGCGGTTAGAATCGGGGAAGAGCTTTATGATCTTTCAACCGCGTTAAATAATGATACCAAGCTTGTTCCGGTTACAAAGGACACGGCGGAAGGGCTTGATATTATAAGGCATAGTACTGCCCACATAATGGCCCAGGCCGTGCTCGATCTCTTTGGCCATGATGTCAAAGTAGCCATCGGCCCCACCATTGCGGACGGGTTTTATTATGATTTTGATAAAGACGAACCTTTTTCTCCTGATGACCTTGAACGTATTGAGGCCAGGATGAAGGAGATTGCGTCCGCCGGCATGGTCTTTGAAAAAAGAGTGGTCCCGGTCCAAGAGGCTGTTGAACTGTTTGAAGAAAAGGGCCAGACCTATAAAGTTGATCTTTTAAGAGAGATCGAGGCGGATAGTGTCAATCTTTATCAGCAGGGAGATTTTATAGACCTGTGCCGCGGACCGCATATTCCGCATACCGGATTTTTAAAGGCGTTTAAACTGACCAGCCTGGCCGGAGCATATTGGCGCGGGGATGAAAACAACGCCATGCTCCAGCGTATATACGGCACCGCCTTTTCCGATCCCAAGTTTTTGAAAAGGCATCTGCACAACCTTGAAGAGGCGAAAAAGAGGGATCATCGAAAATTGGGCAAGGAACTGGAGCTGTTTATGATCCAGGACCAAATAGGCCCGGGCCTGATCCTCTGGCTGCCGAAAGGGGCGCTGATCCGCAAGCTGATCGAAGATTACTGGAAAGAAGAGCATTACCGTAATGATTATGAACTGCTATACACGCCTCATATAGCCAGGCGTGATCTGTGGAAGACCAGCGGGCATCTCGATTTTTATGGTGAGAACATGTATTCCCCCATGGAAATTGACGATATCAGCTACCAGATTAAACCCATGAATTGCCCCTTCCACATCGCCATTTACAAAAATAAAAAAAGAAGCTACCGCGAATTTCCGATCCGCTGGTGTGAACTGGGCACAGTATACCGTTATGAGAGGACCGGAGTGCTGCACGGTCTCATGCGTGTGAGGGGATTCACGCAGGATGATGCGCATATATTCTGCCGCCCGGACCAGCTTGAATCGGAGATTTTTAAAATCCTGGAATTAAATTTGCATATCTTAAAGACCTTTGGTTTTGACGAGTATGACATTTATCTTTCCACTCGGCCTGAAAAATATGTCGGGAGCGATGAGCACTGGGATAAGTCGACCGAAGCGCTTAAGCTCGCCTTGGAAAAAAAGGGACTGGATTACGAAATCGACCCTGGGGAGGGAGTCTTTTACGGCCCTAAAATTGATATAAAGATAAAGGACGTTTTGGGCCGTTCCTGGCAGTGTTCTACGATCCAGGTCGACTTTAATCTGCCTGAACGTTTTGAGATCAGCTATGTCGGTGCGGATGGGAACAACCATCAGCCGATAATGATTCACCGTGCTCTCATGGGTTCTCTTGAACGGTTTTTCGGAATCATGATTGAGCACTATGCGGGCTGGTTCCCGTTGTGGCTTGCACCGGTCCAGGCCAGGATATTGAACATCACTGATTCCCAGCTCGATTTTACTGAAGAGATTTACGAGGAGCTTAGGGAAAAGGGTGTTCGTGTTGAAAAGGATATGCGCAACGAGAAATTGAATCTTAAAATCAGAACCGCCCAGCTCTCAAAGATTCCGTACATGTTGATCATTGGCGACAAAGAGGTGGAATCTCGAACCGTCACGGTTCGCTTGCGTGACGGAAAGAATTTGTCCCCAATGTCGATTTCTGAGTTCGCGGATATGGTTCTAAAGGAAAGTGTTCCAGGAAACGTGCAGTAGCCTTTCCGGCCCAGCCGGATATCGGTAATTCCAAGTCATCTAAGCAATTTTGATCAGGTAAGGAGGTACGCAAATCAAAGGAAGAAAAAAAAGCGTCAGGGGTGGACGGGAAGTCAGATCCAGAGTTAATACTCAGATTCGTGTAGATGAGGTCAGGCTTATTGATGAAGAGGGCACACAGGTCGGCATTGTGCCCATAAAAGAGGCTCTGGACAGGGCTGAATCGAAAGGCCTCGATCTGGTGGAGCTTTCGGCAACGTCTTCCCCTCCGGTATGCCGGATTATGGATTATGGTAAGTTTCGGTATGAGCAGAGTAAGAAACAGCATGAAGCCAAAAAGAAACAGACGGTAATAGAAGTCAAAGAGATCAAGCTGCGCCCCAAAACGGAAAAGCATGACCTGGATTTTAAGATAAGAAATATAAAAAAATTTTTAGGACAGAACAATAAGGTCAAGGTGACCTTACGTTTCCGCGGAAGAGAGATTATCTATGCGGAAAGCCAGGGCCGCGAGGTCCTGCAGAAAATTGCGGATGCACTGGAGGAAGTGGGCGTCATTCTCCAGCCCCCAAAGATGGAAGGCAGGCAGATGGCCATGTTCGTCGGCCCTAAGAGTTGACACCACCGGGGCGGTGTCTGTACCGCATACCGTTTTTGCATATCACGAAATAAGGAATTCGATAACATAAGGAGTACGGCAAAATGCCTAAAATGAAGACAAACAGAGGTGCCGCCAAGCGATTCAAGGCGACAGGTTCGGGGAAATTGGTCCGGAACAAGGCTTACGCCAGCCATATCCTCACAAAGAAAACTACAAAGATAAAAAGAAAGATGAGGAAGTCGGGTATTGTCGATCCTACTAACGTAGGAGCACTTAAGAAGCTTTTGCCCTATATTTGACACGACCTTTTTATCTCTGACTGACCGGCGGCTGGAAGAATTGTAACAATGGGCTGTTATGTTCCTACCCCTGGTTTTTTCTGTTTTAAGCAAAGGTAAATATTCGGCAGCACTCCATCTGCACGCGCCCAACGGAAGTGCCCTTGGGGTGCGATCAGGCTGGAGAACATAGCCAACTATAGTTCTCCAGCCTGCTTGCGTGCACCTGAAGCGCCCCGCAGGAAGTGCCCTTGGGGTGCACTGCCAAACATTTACATTCCGAGGTTTTTTAAAGTTTTTCACATGTACCCGAATATTTACAAGCAAAGTAAAGTTATGTAAGGAGAAGCAAATGCCTAGAGTTACACGCGGATTTAAAGCGCGTCGCAGAAGAAAAAAGATTTTGAAGATGGCCAAGGGCTTTCGTGGAGGCCGTCACAGCCTTTTCAAGACAGCCACCGAGGCGGTGGATAGAGCGCTCTGTTATGCATACAGGGATCGGAGGACCCGTAAACGTGACTTCCGCAGACTGTGGATCGTACGTATCGGCGCTGCAGCCAAAATGAACGGAATCTCTTACAGCAAGTTCATGGGCGGGTTGAAAAAGGCCGGTGTTGAACTGGACCGCAAGGTCCTATCAAATATGGCTATTCTTGATCCCAGCGCCTTTACCCAGGTTGCAAAACTGGCGTCTGATAATATTTCCTAGTCTCCATTAGCCGTTAGCTTAACTGTTTGTTTGGAATATACTTTTAGCGAAAGGCTAATAGTTGACATCTGATGGCTTCTATCCATAAGTTCACTGTTAAACCATGGAAGATGAACTAGTACGCCTTAAATCCGTGGCTCTTAAGGCCTTGGATTCCATTGAAGAGCCCGACGCCCTGGAGCCGTTCCGGGTCCGGTATCTGGGCCGCAAGGGAGAATTTACTCTCCTGATGCGGAAATTGGGTCAAGCTGCGCCTGATGACCGGCCGCGTCTCGGAAAGCTTGCCAATGATACCAGAAAAGAGGTCGAGGGCGCATTTGATGCAAAGAAATCCGAGCTGTCCGGGGCGGACAACGGAAAAAGGTCAGGCGCTGCACCACAAACAGATCTCACACTGCCCGGCAGGGCCGTACCCTTTGGAAAGCTGCATCCCGTTACCCAGATCATGGAACAAGTGTGCGGGATCTTTGAAGGGCTGGGATTCGCTGTTGCCGAAGGTCCTGACGTGGAAACCGATTTCTACAACTTCGAGGCCTTGAATATCCCGAAACATCACCCTGCCCGGGACATGCACGATACTTTTTATATCAGCGGCAGTGTGCTTTTAAGGACACACACATCTCCCATGCAGATCCGGGCAATGAAGGAGAAACCTCCGCCGCTCAGGATGATTGCGCCCGGCAAGGTCTATAGATGCGATTCCGATATTACGCATACGCCTATGTTCCATCAGGTCGAAGGTTTTCTCGTGGACCGGAAGGTCTCTTTTTCCGATCTCAAAGGCGTGCTCACTGTATTCATTGCCAAGATGTTTGACAAGGATACGCCGATCCGTTTCAGACCCAGTTTTTTCCCATTCACGGAACCGAGCGCGGAAGTGGACATCGGCTGCGTGATCTGCAAGGGCAAGGGTTGCCGGGTATGCAAGCAGACCGGTTGGCTTGAGATCCTCGGCGCGGGCATGATTGATCCGGAGGTGTTTAAAATGGTCGGATACGATCCGGAAGAATATACCGGATTTGCGTTCGGCCTTGGAGTTGAGAGAATTGCAATGCTCAAATACGGGATCAACGACATTAGGCTCTTTTATGAAAATGATCTCCGTTTTTTGTCGCAATTTTGATAAGCTTTCCGGTTTTACGCCTTATCAGTTTATAACTGATATCGTTAGTGTCCATCCAGAAGTGAGGATTTTTGTTCAAGATCAAGGCATGCGAAAAAAATAACCGGAGGCATATGCCTGATATTCCGAGGATTATTTTTTTCGCATAACGCAGAGATTGGGCAAAAAGACCATTTATGGATGGACACTAGTTAAGAAATAGATGAAATTCACTATAGACTGGCTAAAACAATACGTTGACCTTGACATTACCCCTGTCGAACTGACCACCCGGCTGACCATGCTCGGCCTTGAGGTGGAGGAAGTCCGGGAACTTCACACCTCGCTTGACAAAGTGAAAGTCGCCAAGGTGCTGGATGTCAGACCCCATTTCAATGCCGACAGGCTTACTGTCTGTGAGGTCATGGTCGGCAATGAGACGTTCAAGGTTGTCTGCGGCGCTCCAAATGCAAAGACGGGGATGTATACGGCCATTGCCCTGCCCGGCGCCGTTCTTCCCGGCGGCATGAAGGTCAGGAAGGCCAAAATCCGTGGTGAGGCATCATACGGCATGCTCTGTTCGGAAAAAGACCTTGGTATCAGCGAGGACCATTCCGGAATCATGGAACTTTCAGACAGTTTCGAGAGCGGCATGGATCTTGCGGATGGACTTTCGTTGAAAGATACGGCAATTGAGATAGACCTCACTCCGAATCGTCCGGATTGCGCGAGTGTCATTGGAATCGCACGGGAGACGGCCGGTTTTACCGGAAAGAAACTGATTCATCCGATTCTTAATGATATTCCGGAGTTGACCGGAGAAAACGTGCCTTTCTCAATTGAAGTGGAGTCGTTTGAGGACTGCCCTCGTTATGCGGCGCGACTGTTGACTGATGTAAAGATAGGCCCGTCACCATGGTGGCTGCAAAAGAGACTGCTTGCCGTGGGACAGCGCCCGGTCAACAACGTGGTTGACATCACGAATTTCGTTATGCTGGAATATGGTCAGCCTCTGCATGCCTTTGATTTCAAGAAATTGGCCAAAAGTAAGATCGTTGTGCGCAGGGCTCATTCTGATGAGAAAATCGTGACCCTGGACGGCGTTAAGCGTGATCTTGATTCAAAGATGCTTCTGATCTGTGACAGTGAAAAACCGGTAGCAGTGGCCGGCGTCATGGGGGGCGATAATTCGGAAGTCTCGGATGAGACCACGGAAATTCTACTTGAAAGCGCCTGTTTTAATCCGATAAATATTCGCCGGACAGCACGTCGGCTCAATATGGGGACTGATGCATCTTATCGTTTTGAGCGAGGTGTTGACCCCGAAGGCACTGTAAGGGCGTTGGAGAGAGCGGTCCGGCTTATGATTGACATCATCGATGCCAATGTTGTGGAAAACGGGGTTGATTTGTGCGAAGGCGTAAAACCCAGAGGTGAAATTACGCTTCGCGTACAATGTGTGAACGATCTTCTCGGAATGGAATTCACGGCAGACCAGATCACGGATTTTTTGTCCGGGATTGAAATTGATGTTAAGGCTCTGGATCAGAAAATTCTTTCGGTTACCCCCCCCAGTTTCAGGGTGGACCTTGAACGTGAGGTGGATCTGATTGAAGAGTTGGCCAGACTCAAGGGATTTAACGAATTTCCAGCCACGCTTCCGACTGTGCACATGAGTTTCCCGGAAACGGATTTGGACAGGGATTTACGTAAACGGCTCTCATCTGTTATGATATCGCTTGGTTTTTATGAGGCGGTCAATTACAGCTTTGTCTCGAATCAGCACTTTGATATGCTTGGACTGGCCCCCGATGATTCGGCAAGGAGCGTGGTGCGTCTCAAAAATCCCCTGGCCGAAGATCAGAATATCATGAGGACAACACTGTTGCCAGGCCTTTTGGAGAACCTCCGAAGGAATATAAATCACCAGAATTTAGAGGTCCGTCTCTTTGAAATAGGAAAGGTGTTTTATCCCAGACAGGGTGAGGAACTGCCGGATGAACCGCTTCGGTTGACCGCATTGCTCAGCGGGCGGAGGCAGCCCGGTTCCCCTATTCTCCATTACGGCAGTGAAGTCACGGATATCTTGGATGTAAAGGGTGTTGCAGAGCTGATCTTAGATGAGCTGAGCCTGCCTGGGATTTCTCTGAAAAGAAGCGCTGACGCTCTATCCTTTGTCGCGCCTGACAGCTTTGCAGTGATTAAAAGCAATGATACGAAGATAGGTGAATTTGGACAATGCGCCTCTAATATGTTAAAGAGGTTTGGTGTCAAACAGGACGTGTTTTATCTGAATTTGAATATTGATGATATCTGCCGGTTGTGTCCTGCTGAAACGGCCTTTGAAGCCCTTCCGAGATTTCCTTCCGTCAAATGGGACATCGCTGTACTGGTTCCGGAACATGTGGGCGGCGGAGAAATGGTTCAGGCTATCATGGATTCAGGTGAAAAGCTGGTGGAAAAGGCAGAGATTTTTGACATCTACCGGGGAAAGACAATAAAGAAAGGTCTTAAAAGTGCGGCTATTTCCGTGACCTATCGTTCGCAAGAAAAGACCTTGGACGATGAGACAGTCGGTGTGGCACACAAAAAAATTATTGAATTGATCCTGTCCGGATTTGCGGGTCAGTTGCGGGAGGTCTAATATTATGGCTAAATCGAATCTCACACGAAAAGATCTGGCAAGGGTCTTACACGAAAAATTGGGTTTTTCTTACAGAGGGTCGAGTGATATCGTTGATTCCACTTTTTTGACCATGAGGCAGGCGCTGCTTGAAGAGGAATCCATCAAACTTGTTCAGTTCGGCACATTCACTGTCCGGAAAAAGTCAGCCCGGAGAGGACGTAATCCGCGCACAGGTGAGACCATGGAGATTTCTAAAAGAAGTATGGTCACCTTTAAGCCCAGCAAGAAACTCAGGGAAAAAGTTAACGACAACTTAAAATAAGGAGTTGTCTGAACGAAAATCACCCAAAGCTGTCATTTAATTTGATGGTGGACACTGACGGGGGGCAGACCAGATAAGGAAAGATATTCCGGATAAGCTTTATTTCAAGATCGGTGAGGTCTGCAAGATCACCGGGGTGAAACAGCATGCCCTTCGCTACTGGGAAACCGAATTCAAAGTTATTCATCCTCAGAGGGCCACGTCCAAACAGCGTCTCTACCGTCGGATTGATGTTGAAAATATACTGAAAATAAAAAAACTCCTGCGTGAGGACGGGTACAGCATCGCCGGCGCAAAAAAAATTCTGTTACAGGAAAAAGGAGAAGAGAGCGAAAAAACAGCACCTGCAGAATTCTCGAAAGAAGAGGTCATCGAAAACATCAAGTCGGAATTAAGAGACATTAAAAAAATAGTTGATAAATAGTGCCTGTTTGATATTTCTACGTGTAGTGTGCTAAAAGAGATCGTGATTTATAAATATATTCAAGGTCGGGACGTAGCGCAGCCTGGTAGCGCACCTGAATGGGGTTCAGGGGGCCGGAGGTTCGAATCCTCTCGTCCCGACCAGTTATTTCAATAAAAAGAGTAAGTTAGGTATTGTCTGGCTTGCTCTTTTTTGTTGCCCCTCTCACAAACTGATTAACCTTTGCATTGGCAATCCTATTGACTACTTATCGGTTTTCCCCTAAAATAAGACAAAATCGTCACATTAGAAGGGAATGACACGAGTTCTAAACTTCAAGTCGATATGAATCAAAAATGGAAAGTAATAGCATCGGTCATGTTGATTATCATGACCATCTGTATAATTTTTTGTGGAATTGTTGTTAAACATTCCCAGCAAAAACTTGACCAGTATGTCCGCCTCAAGACAGAAAGTACACAAGCCATTTCCCGGAGCATTGAGGAGCAAAATAGTCACTTATATCGACAACGAATTAAAAGCTTTGTAAATCCGCAGCTGTCTTCAGCCAGAGAAACCATGTTAAGCGCATTTGAGCGCCAAAACAGAGAAGAACTCTTACGACTGACTATCCCTTTTCTTAATATCCTCAAAAAAGAAAGCCCAAATTTTTTCACTTTAGCCTGGATCTTGCCAAACAACCATAATTTTTTACGGGTACATAATCCGGAGAAATATGGTGATGACATAAGCAAGATGCGTCCTGATGTTGTGGATGCAAATCAGGGGCATCAGCAGTACGCCGGCTATGTCGTAGCCGGGATTGGTTTGGTGTATTCCATTATCCAGCCGGTTTTTTTAAAGGGGAATCATATTGGCGTAGTCCAATTCGGCCTGAAAGGCTCCTCACTCCTGGATGCCATTGCTGAAAATTTGCAGGTTCCAGTTGGCATAGTTATGACCAATGAAAAATATAAGTTCATTGTCCGCTTAAAGCTGCCCAATATTGTTGGTGCATCGCACACCATTCAGTCCCGTGATATTGGCCTTTTTGAAGGGGAAAATGGTCAGATTGACTGGAGCCTTGAACAGCAAAGGGTAGTTTTGCAGGGGAAGGAACATATCATAGTAAAAGCATTAGAACTGCTCGACTATGCCCAGCAACCACAGGGGCACATCTTTGTTGCCCTGGACATTTCTGAGCAGGTGGATGAGGCCCGTTCACATCTCGTGTTTATTGTCCTCCTCAGCGTTGTCTTTCTCCTGCTATCTTTCTTGATTTTATATACCAGCTATGGATCCTTGATCCAAAAAATCATGAATCTGAACCGTTCCCTTGAGCAAAATAATCTGGACCTGGAGCAACGGATCGAAGAACGAACAGAAAGCCTGAAAAAGAGTGAACAGCAATATAAAGAAGCGCAACAGATTGCCAAGCTGGGCCACTGGGAATTAAATCTGGAGA
This sequence comes from Pseudomonadota bacterium, assembly GCA_030635485.1. Taxonomy (GTDB): domain Bacteria; phylum Desulfobacterota; class Desulfobulbia; order Desulfobulbales; family DAOVYS01; genus DAOVYS01. The sequence continues at coordinate 12,903 of DAOVYS010000041.1, forward strand.
CTGACACAATCTACTGGTCAGACGAAATCTGTCGTATCTTTGATTTAGAACCTCAAGAGGTCAAGGCGACGCGCGAGGCGTTTCTAGAAAGAATACATCCTGACGATAGAAGATATGTCAACAAGGCTTATACCGAGTCGGTTACCAATAAAAGCCAATATGATATTGAATACCGTATAGTGCTGAAAAACGGGGAAGAAAAATGGGTTAATGAAAAATGTTCCACTCAATATGACGATGAAGGGAAACCAATACGCTCCATTGGTATTGTTCACGATATTACCGAGATCAAGTTTCTCCGGGGGGTCCTGCCAATTTGTTCCTCTTGCAAACAAATAAGGGATGATCAAGGCTATTGGAATCAAATTGAGAGTTATATCAGGGAGCATTCTAGCGCAGAGTTTACTCATAGCATTTGTCCTGATTGCGCCAAAAAGCTTTATTCGGAGTTTGATTTGCCTGAATAACTAATAGGGCCATTGCAAGTATTTTGCGCTCCCCCCTTTCTGCCCTGAATCTGATAAGGAACCACTACCTTACAGAGAGAACAATTTCCCGTATTTGGGCACGTCAAGGATTGACCGGGAAAAATAATTGTTGTTGCTCATCTTTAAAAGAGACACCTTAGTAAATAAGTTGTTTTAGAACCAACGTCCCCTTCGACATTCCTTGATCAATATTCGGGTCTTCGCAACGAACAGGGACATCTCCTGGTAGTTCGAAATGGGTATTTGCCGGACCGGGGCCTCCAAGCCTCCCCGGGGCTGGTAAAACGAAAGGTTCCAAAAATAAGAGATAAAAGTTGTAGCGGAATTAAA
>DAOVYS010000250.1 GCA_030635485.1 Pseudomonadota bacterium
AAAGGTTTACCTCGGAAATCTTTTCTGCGAGACTGAAGAGGTCTTCCTCGGAAAAAAACTCAAACAGATCAATCCGTTTAAGGTATTTCACTCGTTCATCCGTATTCATAATTGTTATTCCCGGGTGGTCATATTTGCTGAGGGAGACACGCGAACATAGGAGTATTCAGTACAACTCGCCTTTTGTCAATACTTTTGGATCATTGAACAGAGTGTCGGGACACGCGGAGTTCGAGTGCAAAAAAAAACCTGGTCTGAATCAATACGATTCAGGCCAGGTTTTCCCTAAGTTCATACCCCGTGAACAGGTCTGCAAAATTCCAGATTTGCCGGCTACGGATCAACCCTGCAGCAGATTCAACACGTTTTCCTTGTTCATGTTATTTGCCTGAGCCGAAGCAAAGGCACGCACCTTATTCAGCACCTTCATCTTAGAAAGAACCATTGATTCTTCCGCCACGTCGACATCCTGAATAGCGGATTGTGCCGACAGCACATTTATCCGGGTGGTGGCCAGATTTCCAATGGTGGCTTCAAGCTGATTCTGAAGAGACCCGATGTTGGAACGGTTCTGATTCAACTGGCTCAAGGCCTCGTCGGCAATCTGGATCGCTTTCTGAGCGCCTTCCTGAGTCATAACATTGATGTCGGAGAGCTGGCCGACTTCCGAATCGCCGAGTTTTGCCGTCTCAGCGGAATCAAATGAGGCGGTTACCGTCTCACCCGGATAGGCGCCGACCTGGAAACTCTTGTCCGTGAAATTACCTGACAGGAGTTTCTGGCCGTTAAACGATGTGGTTTGCGCAATTTGATTCAGGCTGGAAAGGGCCTTGTCGATATCAGCCTGAATGGCGTTTCGGGATTCGGTGGTCTGCCCGTCCTGAGCAGCCTGAAGGGCCTTGGTCCGGATGTTCTGGATAAGATTTGATGATTCCTGAAGAGCGCCGTCTGCAATCTGTGCCATTGAGACCGCATCACTTGCATTTCGAATGGCCTGCCCTAATCCCCGGGCCTGACTGCCGAGCATGTCGGCAATGTGCATGCCGGATGCGTCATCAGCCGCACGGTTGATCCGCTTACCGGAAGAGAGCTTTTCAAGGACTGATGCGAGTGACTGATGGCTCTTTTGAAGTTGGATGTTGGCCCAGGAGCCGAGGTTGTTGTTATTGATTCTGAGCGACATAATTATCCCCCTCTTAGGGTTCGCTGAAAACAGGTAGTGCCTATCCGGAAATAAAATTCATTTACGGCACCAGTTAACTCTTTCCTTAGAGTTCCCTCACAGCTGGTCCCGCTCATCAAATCCGATTCCGTGGATTTCTTCCATGAACGTGCCCAAGGAAAGCCACATACAACCATATTAAATTATATCACAGGCACAACCGGGAATCAAATTAGGACATGATTTTTTTCAATTTTCTTAAATCTGAAAAAAGAGTACTCTGTCAATCTGTATGGTCGTGTCAGTTGGAAATATATTTTCATGAATTATGAGGGGCAAATGAAAAAAATATTAGTCACTGGAGGAGCTGGTTTTATCGGCACTAATCTGGTTCGATATCTTCTCGAAACCAGCCCTGATTACCAGGTGTTTAATCTGGATTCCTTGACCTATACCGGTAATCCAGGCAACTTCGATGATCTGTCCGATGCTGAGAGGAAAAGATACACCTTTGTCCATGGTAATATTTGTGACCAGAAGCTGGTTGAGGATCTCTTTGCTGCCGAACATTTTGATGGGGTTATGCATCTGGCTGCAGAGTCCCATGTCGACAGGTCAATTACCGGCCCAGCCGCTTTTGTTGAAACAAATGTCGTCGGCACCTTTAAACTTCTTGAGGCAAGTCTTAAAAGTTGGCAAAAGGGGCATTGTTCGGAAGATTTTCGCTTTTTGCATGTATCCACGGATGAGGTGTATGGCAGTCTTGGTAAAACAGGATTGTTTACCGAACAGACAGCGTATGATCCCTCCAGTCCCTATTCTGCCTCCAAGGCATCGTCTGATCATTTTGTGAGGGCTTACTTTATAACGTATGGCCTGCCGACTTTGATCACCAACTGCTCCAATAACTACGGGCCGTATCAGTTTCCGGAAAAATTAATTCCCTTGATGCTCCTTAATATTCTCGAGGAGAAACCGTTGCCTGTTTATGGTAATGGTAAAAATGTCCGGGATTGGCTCTATGTTTTGGATCACTGCCGGGCCTTGTGTGCTGTTTTTGAAAAAGGGAACCCGGGTGAGAATTATAATATTGGCGGGGGCACAGAGCTCCAGAATATAGAGATCGTCCAGATGCTCTGCACTATACTGGAGGATCGGCTTGGCAAGAAAACCGGCAGTGCCGCCGGGTTGATAACCTATGTGGCTGATCGTCCCGGCCATGATTGGCGTTATGCCATTGATGCGACAAAAATTAAAAATGAGTTAGGCTGGAAGCCGGAATATGCCTTTAAGAAAGCCTTAGCTGACACGGTTGATTGGTACCTGGGAAATATGAGATGGGTAAACTCTGTACGTTCCGGCGTTTATCAAACAGGGAAAATTCGATGAAAAAGAAGCTGTGTGTCAGCGCTTAACAGAACAATATCCTGAACAAATGACGGAATTCATAGATATGATGAACGGCTACAACAATATTACGCAATAATTACGACCCAAAATTCACCAAATTACAATGCGTTTTTATCAATAAACTCCTTCACTGCACCCACTTCGGCATCAAGGATCTCGCATCTGGTCTCTCTGTCTTCAAGACCTTTAAGGCTTTCGGGTCTGTCAGGCTCCCGACCGATCGCCTTTTTCACAGCTGTTCCGAACTTGGCAGGGTGTGCGGTGGAAAGAGATATTATCGGATTTTTTTGACCTGACCCGGAGGATGAATCCAGATGTGAAAAGGCTGCGCAAACACCCACGGCTGTATGCGGATCAAGGACATAGCCGTATTTCTCATGAAAATTTCGAATTGTTTCCAATGTTTCAGTCTCATTCACACTTCTTGTGGTAAAGACGGATCGGATCTGATCGATTTGATCACTTGTAAAACTCATCTTGCCGGTCTCTGAAAAAGATTCCATATTCTGCCTGGTCTTGCGGGCGTCCTCTCCGTGCAGGTAATATAGATATCTCTCAAAATTACTGGCCACCTGTATATCCATGGACGGGCTGCTGGTCTGAACTACCTTGCCTAAAGAGTAATCTCCTTTTGAGACAAAACGGGTCAAAAGGTCATTTTCGTTTGTGGCAAGAACAAGGGTTCCGATACGCTCCCCTAAAAGACGCTTTGCAACGTATCCTGCAAATATATCGCCAAAATTTCCGGTTGGAACCGAAAAATCAACCATTTGGGCCCCTGTTTTTTCGCAGACCCTGAAATATGCGTAAATATAATAGACAACCTGGGCCACTATTCTGGCCCAGTTAATGGAATTGACCGCCCCGAGATGATGCTCGTTTTTAAATGGGATATCGCTGAAAATCGTCTTTACAATGGCCTGACCGTGGTCAAACGTGCCTTTAATAGCAATATTGAACACATTCGGGTCTGTTACAGATGTCATTTGAAGCTCCTGTACCCGGCTGACACGTTTATGCGGGTGCAGAATAAAAATGTTGATTCTCTCTTTTCCGCGGACCCCGTAAATGGCGGCG
>DAOVYS010000131.1 GCA_030635485.1 Pseudomonadota bacterium
AAACCCGTAAAATTCTTGAATGATACTGCCGTCTGACGCGCACTGCCTGGAAAAGGATCGGACATCTTCATCATCGACGGTGAAAAATGCACGCTATCGTCAATTATCAGCTCCCGTACACTCGTAAGCCCTATGTTTGTGAAACCGGTTTCATCAAAACAATCTTTTGCCAGATAGCATGTGTTGTGTAAATCGTCCGGTATTTCATCTCCATAATCAACGCCGGCCATTGAATCTTCAAACACACCAAGGATGTTTTTCACATTGACCAGCCCCGAATGTATATTCACGCTTCCGCCCTGCTGCCCGATCAGGGAATAGCCTTTAAGTTCTCCCCCTAATACGAGTGTCGCGCCCTGAATGTCCAGAGCTCCCGCGTCACCGCCTGATACGTTCCCTTGCTCATCAATCTCATATCCTCCGCTGACATCAATGAGAGAGCCTTTTTCAATAACAACCTCGCTGGTCCGTTTGCCCGGTTCGATCTCTCTTATGGAATAATTTTCGATTTGAACGTGGCCTCCATCGAGATGACCTGATTTCGAAAGTATCCCGCCGCCCTGGTTTACATATGAATTATCAATTTGTTCCCCGTTAACAAAGATCTTGCTTCCATCTGCAATGTAAATTCTGTCCTTTAATGAGACATAATCTTCCGGCAAAGCGCTGCCTATTCCTGAAGTGATATTGCTCACTGAAAAGAACCCGGCCTTTCCTCCGGGAATATCCACTGTCCCCCGGTGATGTATATTCCGGGCTGTGACACTCAGATTGAATTCATTGTCCTTGAGCAAACCGCTCGGACGCAGACTTAAGAGAGCGTCATTATCAATCGTGACCCTGGTCAGGGCATTAAGCTCCAGAACACTCAACCCGGCATCACTGAGTTTTTTGGCTGAAAGCATGGTCTTGTTAACAGGTTGACCGCTTTGGTATTCGAGTTTTTTGAGACAGGATTCATTTTCTGCCTCTTTAAAATAGGAGTCAGGAATCTCATCTTCAGTACCAAATGTCTCCGGAAGAGAATCAACCTCCTCTCGCACGACTATTTCTTCGATTCGAGAGTTGTTGGCAACATAACCGTTTTCACAAGTTGGAGCAGTCCCTATAGAAAGAGTCCCGCCTTTTGGCTCCACATCTCCGGCCGCTGACTGGTTGCCGTTCTCATCTTCCGGTTCCTGAAACAATGTCTGAAAAACCCCCCGCTCGACTGAAGCATTGATCTGCCCGTCAAGAACCACATTGCGGGCAATAAGTTCAAGACTTCCGGAGTTGCTTCCCTCTGTATATTCCGAGATATAGTTTTTGATCGGCGCCCCGGAACCATAAAAAACTCCTTTATATTCTTCGACAAGACCATATCTTTCGTGGATGTTTTCAAAGTAACCGGCAAACTTATCATACTCGATCCATGCAGGCGCCTCACTTATATCGTACAGGCGATTGCCTGAAATTAGCTGCGTAGTATCCGCCAATCCGGATTGATGATGAATGCCGCCGCCTGAAAAATCAATAGAAGAGCCTTGCCTGCAGATAATATCGCCGTCTGATACATTTATATGAATCTCTCCGCCTTCAGTGCTTCGCTCACCGGCTGTAAATTTTTCGTTTGCAAGATGTCCCGATAAATCACCGATCGACGATCCGTAACGCTGATGGAATTCTATCCATTCCCCATGCAGCAATCCGTATTTCTGCCCATATTCATCCGCAAGCTGGGCTGTGTTCAACTGAGCTTTAATGACATCATATTCCAGCGCCCTTTCTATCCACAGTCCACTGACGTCAATTTCACTTCCTGATTCCAGATAGACTCTTTGTGACGCCTCTAATCTCACTTTTCCGGATGGCGCGCAAATAACGCCTTGATGCTCAATCCGCTCTAATTTACCATCTCCTATATCAGACAGGCCGGACAGGGTAATTTCTCCTCCCTCAAAAGGGAATGACGAATGCTCTTTTTCATTAGAAGTGGTTACCGGACAAAGAGTCATGCTTTTATTGCCTGTAACTATTTTGTCTCGAGCTCTCAGTTCGATCCTGCCGGACTGCTTGACTGCTGAAACAGACGTAATCAACCCATCCTGCTGTACAACCCGGCCATACATTCCGGCAACGCCATAATCTCCGTATATTCTTCCCTGTTCAGTGTTGACTGCATAATCATTATCACCGCATTCCTTCACTGAAATGTCCTGTTGTCCCGTTCCGCTCTCAAACTCCACATGTTTTCCGGAAATCAGACCTGCCTGGCCGAAAAATGTGCTGATCGTTCCGCTGTTTTCCACTATGGGCGACAGGAGAAAGACAGAACCTGATTTATCGGTTTCTATCACTCCGTGGTTTGAGACAACACTGGTGTTTACATCAGCGAAATTATCCGCCATGGAATTGTAATTCTCAGTCTTAAACTTCAATGTCCCGGCCAGAAAATCATCATCTTTTATGTTCAGGGAAGAGGCTGTAAGGGAGTGGACATTTACCCTTGATGATGAGCCAAAGAGTATTCCGTTCTGGTTGATCAGGTAGATCTTGCCGTCCGCGGTAAGAGCACCGAATATCCGGCTGGGATCCCTGTCAAAAATACGGTTCAGGGCAGCCCAGTTGGCATTGCCCTTCTGGTCAAAATGCGTCGAGGCATTTTCGCCGATATTGAAAGATTCCCAGTTTATGATCGCCTTTGGTTGATTCTGGTGGATCACCAGCCGGTTGTTTGATGCTCCGGGCACAGTAGCGCCCTGCACAACATTCCTCAGCACAGGCAGGGCATTCACGGCAGGAGGCGCCAACCGGGGCGTCACTGCTCCGTAAAATCCCGGGATTGCAGGGGCCGCCAGGCCAACGCCGGGCAATATGTTAGACCAGAAAAAAAAAGCAAGAACAAACCCGCTAAATTTTTTGAGCCTATCTTTTTTCATAATAAACCTCTTCGTAACCGTTCACACTGAAGGTTGAACCGTAAACCCTAATTGATAACTGATCCCTTAACCTTCAGCCTTTAACCTTCAGCCTTCAGCCTTGAAACATTTATCCAGCTCTCTTCGAAGAGTTTGGGCATCGTTGTGCCCTCTGATCCTGGAGATCACCTCTCCATCCGCGGTCAGAAGAACGGTGAGTGGATAGGTTCTAAGCCTGTACTTCTTTGCTAATTCTTCTTTTTCACTCGCATCAACCTTGATCCAGACAAACCGGTCATTAAGCATGCGGATCCTGGCATCTTTCATGGTCCCGGCAAGATACCTTTTGCAGGGGCCGCACCCGCTCGAATAAAGAACAAGGACTGCCGGCTTGCGGGACTTTTCCGCGTTTTTCAGTCCATTTTCATATGAGTCTGTCCAATCAATCGTTATCTGTTCGGTTTCAGAAGCTTTTACAACCGAGATCACCTTGATATCGTATTGAATCTCCCTGCCGGCCAGGGGGTGATTAAAGTCAACGATAAAACTGTTTTCATCTGCTCCCTTGACCACGCCTTTTTTACCCTGCCAGTGAAAAACCTTTCCAATCTCAGCCTTGAGTCTGAGCAGAAATTCATCACCCTCCTCAATAATCCGCACTGTTCCAAAGGGCTCGTTTATGGTTGTATTTTTCGGCTCGAGTTTTAAGCGCACGGTGTCCTCAAGCACCTCATCAACCGTTGCCCGAAAGTACTGGCCATAGTTGAAGGTAAAACCCGGTTTTGGAAACTGATGAGAATGCTTGACCATTTTGGCAACAGACTCGCTTGTAAACATGGGGACATTGCGCACAGCGGGAAACTCGACTACAAGACGGCTGTCTCTTTCTCCAAAGGCATCAACGGATTGCAGGGCAGCCTTCTTGCTTTCCCCGGGCGACATGCCTGTAACAAGCTTTTTCAATCCTGGAAAAGAGGCTTTACTTCCCGCAATGATTGTCTCGGGATAAAAGGTTTTTGGTCTATGGTATCCATTGACCCATAAATGATCAGGGGAATGATCAGGGCTGGATCCGGTTTTTTCAACATTCGTATATATAAGAGAGCCGTCTGATAGAGACACGGTATAGTGAACATCGACCAGGTCGTTATCCTGGACAATGATTTCTGCTTTTTCAATTCTGCTTTTTGAAGCAAGACTTTTTTTATTATTTGACACGCAATTTGATATGAACACACTCACAAGTATAAGGGAAAAAACAAGTGCGTTTGAAAAAAATCCGGATCCTGATACTCTCATTTTGAATTCCTCTCACTTCCGTTTTTTTTAATTGACTTGACACAAATATCGCACGTCAGCTCACGCCCTCCAAAAGGATACCTGTAGTCCAGAATAAACGTTTTTTCATTGACTTCTGATATTTGTGCCAGAAAAGGCCCCACTCCGACAAGATGTCCCACCTCAGAATGAAAATGCCTCATATAATATTCATCATTCTTGTTATACAGAGTTGCATTCCCAAACTTTGTCTTGATTATTGCCTCGTCCTGAATGTGTAATCGCACTGTGACAACATTGTTTTTTTTATCCATGGATTCAACTGTTGCAGATAGACTGTCCTTGATCTGAGCGGTTTCTCCCTGTTTCGGTATCCGGCCGAATTGTTTTTTAACATCCTCAAGGGACATTTTCCGCACTTTTGGCTCAACGACCTTTCTCGCAAGCTTCACGTAGCCCTGGTCATGTTCAAGCCCCTGGAGCCTGCGGGTCGAAATCCTGACAGTCTTTGTTTCACCTGTCTTCATGCCGGTAATTTTTTTGGAGATCTTCGCCCCGACCTCACTCTGAAACGGAACAAGATACTCCCAGGAAGGCCCGCCATATCCGCTTCCGGCAAAGAGTTCGAGCGGTTCATACTTCTTGAGATGGAAAAACACCCCGTCCTTTGTGATCTCCGGGTTATTCGCGACAGTCTCCTGCGTTGTCAGGACGACCTTTCCGTCCGGCAGCCGGCAGGTAACGTCCACCATAACCTTGTCTCCTTTTTTGACCTGATCGGCCAATGCCGGCCCTGTTACTGTAAAAACGGCTAACACGCAGAAGATAAAGCTCACAATCATGCGTTCATAAAAACTTGCTTTCATAAAAAACCTCGTTTGTAAATTAAGAAAGGGCTCCCCGCAGGGAACCCTCTCTTTTTATTAATTGTTTTGATCAAACATTACTTGACAATCGGCATTTTAAAGTCGGTTACCTTCTTAACCTTCATTTCATCCTGAGCAGCCCACCAGTCAGCCCGGCTGGCCGGGATGTTGGCAGGAATAGCAGCATAAGTCATCAGAGCTGAAGAAAGGTCCTTGAGTTCCTGGGCATCAGCAGAATCCTGATAGATATGCTGAGCAGCCCAAAACGCGTACTTGCCGTCCTTGATGTTCTTGCGGTCGCCAATGTGGCCCTGGTACTCGACCCGCTTGACAAAACCGTCTTTGCAGGCACAGGTGTCAACACCCACAACATCACCGCAGCACTTGTCAGAGTCGGCATAGCCAATTGCTCCGTAGCCGTCCCAGCCGGTGCAGCCGCCGCCAACACACCTCATCATGTCAGAGGAACCCTTGTTAAAGTAAGTTGTAGGGGCAAAAGGGGAGCCAAGATTTTCTGTCATCGGCATGTTGATGTCGCCGCGAAGAACACCAGCCTCAAGAGTGGCGTGGGTCCCTGAGCCAGCGTGACGCAGGCAGAGAACCACAGGCAGGCTGTCGCCGCCGGTCCCGTCGGCCAGGTAGGCGCCGGTTTCGATGCTACCGTCTCCGTCCAGGTCAGCGTTAAACAAGTTCCAGTTCATAACAGACTGGCTGTAGAGAAGGAGAACCATTTCCCTGCTGAGATTATCAAAAGGCACCGCGTGGTTGTCTTGGGCATTGACAAAAAAGGAAAACGGAACCACGATCGGCTCATACTCGATGAAGCCGGCCGGGATGGAGTAGTTGTAAACTGAACTATCGTACGATACGCCGCCACAGGGGCCAAGGTCCAGGCCGTGACTCTCCTGCTGGAAGGTCTCAGGTTTCACATCCGAAGCGCCGAGCACAACGTCGAGACACTCAGTCTGAGTGACATCGCCGGCAGTAGGATAAAGAGAATCGTAATTGACCAGGTTCATACCGGTCTCAGAGGGCAGCTTCCGCTCACCAGCGTTGGCGCAGCCGTCAAGCCCTGTGGGATCTAGGCCCTGCACAGCGTTGATCCCCTCAAAAGACGCGAAGGTGGTGTAGGTGAAAACGATGGTATTGGCTCCGTAGGCGCCGCCCATCCCTGATCCGGTGCCCGCAGCGCCGTAGTCAACATCGCCCCTGCAGACGGCCACGCCCACATCCCGATCTCCGAGACCGGAATTGGCCGTGTAAACGTCAGCAGCAGCGCAGCCGTTATTGAGCAAAAATTCCGGTGCTGCGGCCGTCCAGAACTTATACTGGGCCGAAGCGCCGTACAGGTTGACCTGGGTCTTGCCCGCATGGGCAGTCGTCCCAACCATGGCCAGCATCGAAGCACCGATTGCCGCGGATTTTAGAATCTTTTTCATCTTCATGATATTATTTCTCCTTATTATATTATAGTTAGATTAAGCCAATTTTCTTCTTCTGATACCGACCAGTCCAAGAAGACCTGATCCAAGAAGCAGAGCCGCTCCTGGAATCGGAACCGGATTTACCGCCGCGTTGTTCAGGGTTACACTGCCATCAAGACCAATATCGATAACAGCCTTGTGGAGTGTGGTAGTGCCGGGGTCCAGTACGAGATCAGAACCACTTCCCGGATAAACAAAGTTATAGAGATACAGGTCGCTGAGGCTATCTTCATCAGCCAGACTAAGCTCGCCTATCGCAATATCGCCGTCATGGAATGCACCATAAGAACCAGGTGCGCCCATTTTCGTGCCATAGGCATTAAGGTCCAAGTAAAGACCAGTAACCTTCCGGTCGATAGTACCGTAATTTCCTCGTAGACCGCTAATGCCGTTCCAAAAATTATTGACATTAGGCATAGAAATATCGGGCTCTGTATTGGCTTGGGTGGTTACAAATCCGGCGGTCCAGGCGGATAAACTCCCAACATAGATACCAACGTTGACATCAGCCAAAGTGGGAGCGCCGGTATCGGCTAAAAAGTCGAAAGTGCCGGCAGCGGCAAGTTCCACCGGCGATCCAGAGAAGTCCATGGTCGCAAATTCGCCGAGGTCATACCCGACTTCATCTCCAAGTTCATAGTAGGCGAACATGGTCAGTTGGCCGTCCTCAAAATACGCCTTGGCCTGGCCTGCAACAGCAAACGTGAGAAAGGCTGCAAGTGCAATGCTTAAAATTCTTGTTTTCATTCTCATTTTAATTTCCTCCAAAAAAACAATCTGTTTGT
>DAOVYS010000192.1 GCA_030635485.1 Pseudomonadota bacterium
ACGTTTGTGGCGCCGATATTGCCGCTTCCTGATTGCCGGACATCCACGCCAACGCATTTCCCCACCAACAGGCCGCACGGAATGGACCCGATCAAATACGCCAACAGGACTAAAAAATAATTCATGGCTTCTCCATTTGTAACTTGTTCAGCCGGGGACAGAATGATTTTCGCCAAAAGACGCGAAAAAAATTCAGTCCCCTTCGTCTGGTGGAAAAATTAAATCTGTCTCCCGTATCGAGTGCCGAATAATACCCTAAAAATCTCTTTCTTGCGAGACCATCGAATATGGTTGAAGAATATCATTAAAAAATGATAAAAACTATGTTGGACAACGTCCATACAACACCTATCCCTCCTTGATTAAGGATTTATTATGAAATCTTTTAAAACAGGCGCCGGCATCCCCATGCCTCTTGGGGCGACAATCATGCCGCACGGCATCAACTTCGCAGTCTTCTCGCGCCACGCGGAACAGGTCTCACTAGTACTGTTCAAGACAGGAGAAGGACCCAAGATCGCGGAATTCATCTTTGACCCGGAAATCAACCGGACTGGTGACATCTGGCACATAATAATCCACGATATGGATCCAAAGCTGCGATATGGTTTCCAAATGAGAGGCCCTTACGATCCTCTGGGCACGGGCCACAATTTCGTCCCGGAGCAGATCCTTCTGGATCCATATGCCAAAGCGCTCACAGGCGGATCGGACTGGGGCAAAAAGTACTGGCGGAGCGGTGAAAAACATGGCGGAAGTTCCAATATCCGCCGCTGCTGTATTCCGGACAACAACTTTGACTGGGAAGGGACCAGGCCGCTCAAAATTCCGCTCAGAGACTCTGTGATTTACGAGATGCACGTCCGCGGCTTTACCTGCCACAAGAGTTCCAAAGTAAGACATCCAGGGACCTATGCGGGAATCATTGAAAAAATCCCATACCTGAAAAAACTGGGCATAACGGCCGTAGAGCTGATGCCGGTTACTGAATTCAATGAGAATGAAAACGTCTGCATTGACCCTGAAACAGGAAAAACGCTGAAGAATTTCTGGGGATACAGCCCGCTGGCATTTTTTTCACCCAAGGCCGCCTTTGCCGTTAACGGCCGGAACGGCAACCAGGTGAAAGAATTTAAAGAAATGGTCAAGGCCCTTCACAAAGCGGGTATCGAGGTGATCCTGGATATAGTGTTCAATCACACGGCAGAAGGCAGTTCCGACGGACCGGTGTATAGCTTTCGAGGGATAGGCAACACAATTTACTACATGCTCGACCCTGAAACCAGAGAGCATTTCAACTTCACGGGCTGCGGCAATACTTTTAACTGCAACCATCCCCTGGTGCGGAACCTGATAATGGACTGCCTGCACTACTGGGTAACTGAAATGCACGTGGACGGTTTCCGGTTCGATCTGGCCTCAGTAATGGGACGAGACACCAATGGTGAGGTCTTGAGTAACCCTCCCATGGTCGAAAGAATCGCGGAAGACCCTGTGCTTGCACACACCAAAATCATTGCAGAGGCCTGGGATGCATCAGGACTCTACCAGGTGGGCAGCTTTTCAGCCCATCCGCACTGGGCCGAGTGGAACGGCAAATTCAGGGACGATATCCGGGCCTTTGCATGCGGCCTTGACAACACCGTGCCGTCCCTGTCCACTCGAATTGCGGGAAGTTCGGACCTGTATCAACGAAGCTCTCTGAGCCCGTACAACAGCATCAATTTTATCACCAGCCATGACGGCTTTACCCTTTATGACCTGGTAAGCTATAACCGGAAATACAACCTGAAAAACGGTGAGGACAACAGGGACGGATGCGACCACAACATCAGCTGGAACAGCGGCGAAGAAGGTGAATCGTCAAACCTGGAAGTCATTGAATTGCGATCCCGCAGAATGCGCACCCTTGAAACCCTCCTGTTCATATCCCAGGGTGTGCCCATGTTTATGGCAGGGGACGAATTCGGACGAACCCAGAAGGGGAACAACAACGCCTATTGTCAAGACAATGAAATAAGCTGGATAGACTGGAACCTGGTCGAAAAAAACCACGATCTGCTCCGCTTCTTCCGCATGCTTATCGAATTAAGAAAAAAACACCAGGTCTTCCGGCGGGATGACTTTTTCCCCGACCCTTCCGAAAAGACTCCTTTTAAAGAAATCACATGGCAGTCCGTTCATCCAGGTCAGCCGGACTGGTCGCCCTCATGCAAGACTTTGACCGTTTTCCTGGACGGAAGAGGCGCTACGGAAAACCGGGATGACGATTTTTACATCATGCTGAACGGAGACCGACACGCACAATCTTTTGAAACAGTCTCTTTATCCGATAACCGTTGCTGGCATAAAATTATCGACACTTCAGCCGCCCCCCCGGCAGACGTTGTTCATGAATCAGACGCAGTGGTCCTTGAGGACAAAAAAATCAACATTGCCGCGTTTGGAGCAGTGGTTCTCATTTCAAAACCCGTAAGCGTTCACCAGCACCCCAGCTGCACGCGCTCAGGGCAAGCGACATAGTATAGCTATAGTCACTCGCCCTGATCACGCACAGCTGGGGCACTGGTAAACGCTTACATACCGGGGGGGCCGTAGGTGAACGGTTACCAAAACTTAGGTGAGTCACATGAAATCTGAAAAACTCCTTTTTGTAGGGGATTCCCTGATCGAATATTTTGACTGGCAGGTCAGGTTTCCTGAACATGATGTGATGAACTCCGGAACTGCCGGAGAGACCGTGAGCGGACTTCTGAACCGTGCGGAACGTATCGTAAACCATGAAGAGCAGCCGGACTGGTGTTTGATAATGTCCGGGACAAATAACGTGGTCATGGAAGACTATTCCTTTATCCCGTTATATGAAAAAATCATTGAGGTCTTCCTTGATGCCTTCCCAAAAGCTGCAATCATTATAAACAGCCTCATGCCGATCCGGATGGACTGGCTCTCCCAGACTGCAATCCCCAGGATGAATTCAAGTCTTTACAAACTGTCCCAAAAAACGGGAACCGGTTTTCTGGACGTATTCGACTTATTTGTCAAAAAACAGGCTGACGGAAAAACATCCTTATTCCTCCCTGACGGCGTCCACCTGAATGAAACAGGATACAGGGTCTGGTCAGATGCCGTCGCAGACAAGATAAAGTAACGCTTCTAAGATATGACAACTGACAGCAGCAAAAAACTCACGGAAATAAATACCCTTTACGAGGTCACAAAGGCACTATCATCTTCCGTCAACCTGCAGGACTGTCTCAGGCGGACGATGAAAATACTGTCTGAAAGCATGGGACTGAATAATGGGACCGTCACCATTGTAAACCCGGTCACAAGACGCCTTGAGATAGAAGTCGCCTACGGCATGACGCATGCGGCCCGGAAACGGGGCAAATACAAGATCGGCGAGGGCATTACCGGAAGCGTGGTTGCGGGCGGCGCTCCTATTGTAGTACCCCAGATCAGCGAAGAGCCGCTCTTTCTCAACCGAACCCGTTCCAGGGGCGACCTAAAAAAGAAGATGCTCTCATTTCTCTGCGTTCCCATCAAGCATGGCGACAAGACAATCGGCGCCTTAAGTACCGACCGTGAATACCGGGAGGGGGCGGATATAGACAAACACCTTCAGTTTCTGACGATTATCAGTGGTCTCATAGCACAGACAGTTGTACACATCCACTCAATAAATGAGGAAAAAAGGCAGTTGCAGTGTGAAAACATTCAGCTGAAACGGGAGATTTCAGAAAAATACAAAATCTCAAACATCATAACCAACAGCAGCCGCATGCAGGAAGTCCTTGAGATGATTCACCGGGTTGCGGACAGCAACGCCACAGTCCTGCTGCGCGGTGAATCAGGCACCGGGAAAAACCTGGTGGCCAAGGCCATTCACCACAACAGCAGCCGTTCAAAACGTCCGCTCATAGTGGTCAATTGCTCAGCCCTGCCTGATACGCTCACTGAAAGCGAACTGTTCGGACACGAACGGGGGGCCTTCACAGGCGCCCATGCAGACAAAAAGGGACGATTTGAACTGGCTGAAAACGGCACATTGTTTCTTGATGAAATCGGCGAACTCTCCAAAAACGTCCAGATCAAACTCCTGAACGTAATTCAGGACCGCGAGTTTCAAAGACTTGGGGGAATAAAACCGATCAAGTGCAACGTGCGCCTTATTGCCGCAACCAACAAGAATCTTGAAAAGGCTATGGAGGACGGAAGTTTCAGGGAGGATTTCTACTACCGTCTGAACGTGTTCCCTATCTATCTTCCTCCTCTGCGCGAGAGGCGCACGGATATCCTGCTGCTGGCCGAATTCTTCCTTCAAAAATATAACAAGGAAAACAACAAGCAAATCCGCCGAATATCAACCCCGGCAATTGATCTTCTCATGCAGTATCACTGGCCAGGCAATATAAGGGAACTCCAGAACTGTATCGAGAGAGCGGTATTGATATGCGATGATGATTCCATTATGAGTTACCATCTGGCTCCGTCTCTTCAGACAGCGGAAAGTATGAATAGAAAGGATCCACTTTCACTTGCGGCAGCTGTTGAAAATTTTGAACGGGAACTCCTTGTCGAATCTCTGAAACAGAGCCGAGGCAATCAGACAAAAGCGGCACAGCGACTCGACACCAGCCTCCGTATCATCAATTACAAGATCCGGAAATATGGTATTAATTGCAGGCAGTTCAAACTGACAAAACATTAATGGCGCCGGAAAAAGGAGAATATCATACGTAAGCGCTCCATGAACACCCTGCTGCACGCGCTCAAGTCCCCCAATATACAGGGAGTATTATTGGGGGACTTGATCACGCACATCAGGGCATCCCTGAAACGCTTACATTTCGGTGGGTATTGCCAACCATGGGAGTGTGGTTTGTTGATCGCTAACTATCATACAGTGGTTACCCAAGGACCGATCTTTTCTCATGCGATTGATATTGAGACAAAAGGCCGGGTCCTGCGTAACGGTTACTGCTTTTTGGATATCGTCCCTGGTTAGGCAACAAGACTCAGGCGATCCTTAAAAGTGCCCACCGAAACCCTGAAGGCGCAAGAAAAGATGGGGATGACACATGAAGATATTAAGAAAAATTATTGAAATAGATGAAGAAAAATGCGACGGGTGCGGTCAATGCGTGCCTTCATGCGCGGAAGGGGCAATCATCATTGTTGACAGCAAGGCAAAGGTCGTCTCGAATAACCTCTGCGACGGACTGGGAGCCTGTATCTCCGAATGTCCCAATGATGCGTTGAAAATTGTTGAAAAAGAGGCAGAGGAATTTGACGAAGCAGCGGTTGATGATCATCTTACCGAATTGAAAACAAAAGAGGTGCAAAAAAAAACCACAAAGCCTGCGGCCTGCCCGTCATCCCTGGTTCAGACTTTTTCACCATGTGATACTGCAAACAAGCCAGCAACATCCGGATCAGCCGTTTCCTCGCTTTCGCACTGGCCGTGTCAGATCAGGCTCGTGCCGCCAAACGCGCCGTTCCTCAAACACGCCGACCTCCTTATCCCTGCGGACTGTGTCTGCGTTGCCTTTCCAACCCTGCACAATGATTTTCT